>CAZCRP010000072.1:0-10480 GCA_964501055.1 uncultured Acidimicrobiaceae bacterium | reverse complement strand
TACACCTCTTTCCCTACACGACGCTCTTCCGTTACGAAGGCGAGGGCGACGGCGGCCCGGTCCACGCCCTCCCGACCTGCGAGACGGTCGAGGGCGATCGACAGATCGGTACGGATCCCCTGCCCGGTGATGACGCCACCGCCCCCGAGCGGAGACCATGCGAGCGGGGTCAGTCCGAGCCGCATGCACTGGTCGAGCGTCCCGTCGCGCTGAGCCGCAAGGTGCGCCACCGAATAGCGGGGCTGGTGGGATACCAGCGGGTGGCGTAGGTGACTGGCCAGCGCCTCGACCTGCGCGGGGGTGTGGTTGGAGACTCCCAACGCTCGGACCTTTCCGGCGTCGACGAACCCGTCCAGCGTGGCGGCTACCTCGGAGGGATGGCTGTAGAGGTCGGGGCGGTGGATCTGGTACAGGTCGATCCGGTCGGTGCGGAGTCGGCGCAGCGAGTCCTCGAGCGCCTGGGTGAGACGGGCCGGGGAGGAGTCGTAGGGTACGGGGGGGCGGATGCCGCCCTTCGTTGCCAGCACCATGCGGTCCCGCAAGCCCGGTTCCGCCTGGAGAACGTCACCCAGGAGCTTCTCGGCCTGGCCGAACTCGGTACCTCCCCAGTCGAGCCCGTAGACGTCTGCGGTGTCGATCAGGTTCATCCCGGCGTCGAGGGCCACCTCCACGAGCCGCGTCGCGTCCGCCAAGCCGTGGCCGACGAATCGCCAGTGTCCGAACGCGAGCGGACCCACCTCACCCAGCGTGCCGAGGGTGCGGGGCGAGCGGAGGTCGAGCGTCATGGGCACTGGCGATCGGACATCGGCGAGACCCTAGTGTGAGACCCGATCCGGAGGTTCTGGTCGATGACGGCTGCGACAGGTCGGTTCCGCTACGGGGTGATCGGCACCGGGATGATGGGTGTCGAGCACATCGAGAACATCAACCACATCCCCGAGGCGGTCGTCACGGCCTACGCCGACCCCCATGCCGCCAGCCGTGCCGCCGCCCACACCCTCACCGACGGCGCCGCCGAGTTCGAGGACTACCGGGAGCTCCTGAGGTCCGATCTCGTCGATGCGGTCGTGATCGCCACCCCCAACCACACCCACGTCGAGGTGCTCGAGGCGGCGCTGGCGACAGACCTCCACGTGCTCGTCGAAAAGCCGCTGTGCACGACGATCGAGGACTGCCGCCGGGTGATCGACTGGGCGCGGGACCGACGAGCCGTCACGTGGGTCGGCCTCGAATATCGCTACATGCCTCCGGTGACCAGGCTGATCCAGGAGGTGCAGGCGGGAACCGTCGGCGAGCTGCGGATGGTGGCGATACGCGAGCACCGCTTTCCCTTTCTGCGCAAGGTCGCCGACTGGAACCGGTTCAATCGCAACAGCGGCGGCACGATGGTCGAGAAGTGCTGTCACTTCTTCGACCTGATGAATGCGATCATCGAAGGGCAGCCGACACGGCTCGTCGCCTCCGGCGGCCAGGACGTCAACCACCTCGACGAGTCATACGACGGCGAGGTGCCCGACGTGCTCGACAACGCCTACGTCATCGTCGAGTACGACAGCGGGGTGCGGGCGGTGCTCGATCTGTGCATGTTCGCCGAAGCCACCAAGAACCAGGAGGAAGTGGTAGCGGTGGGAACGAGGGGGAAGGTCGAGGCGCTCCTCCCCGAGAATGTCGTCCGGATCGGGCGGCGCGGCGTCCACTTCGTCGGCGACGTTGAGGAGCACCCCGTCGACGACGACCGCATCACCTACGAGGGCCACCACCACGGTTCGAGCCAGCTCGAGCACCTCGACTTCATCGCCGCCTGCCTGTCAGGCACCACCCCCCGGGTCACCTTGGAGGACGGCCTGCTGGCCGTGGCGATGGGCGTCGCTGCGCAGTACAGCATCGACCAGGGCACCTGGATCGACCTCCCCACCCTCCTCGACCCCGGTTCTTAGCGGGGCAGCGCGTCATAGATGACGCGCGACGGGTAGGAAAAGCCGGCCGCCCCCTTCTGGTCTGCGAACCGCGTCGAAGATGACGCGCTCCCCCGCTAAAAAACCGTCCCTCCCGGGTCAGCCCTTCACGGAGCCGGCGAGGACGCCGCGGACGAAGTAGCGCTGGAGGGCGAAGAACACCACCAGCGGCAACACCGTCGAGATGAACGCCGCCGAGCTCAACAGGTGCTCCCGCTGTCCGAACTCGCCGGCGATCGAGGCCAGGGCGACGGTGATCGGCAGGGCGTCGGTGCCGGAGCCGATCATCGTCAGGGCGATCAGATAGTCGTTCCAGGTCCACAGGAACTGGAAGATCGTGAACGCCGCCAACACCGGCATCGACAGGGGCAGGACCAGCCTCCAGAAGATCTTGAAGTGATCTGCGCCGTCGATGAACGCCGACTCGAACACGTCCTTCGGCAGCCCCGATATGTAGTTGTGCAACAGGAAGATGGCGAAGGGCAAGGCGAAGCCGGTGTGCGTGAGCCACACCGCCGTCACGGTGCCCGCCAGATCCATGTCGGGGAACAGCCTCATCGTCTTGTCGAAGAACGGCAGCGTCCACTGCCCGCCGGTGGCGTATAACCGCAACAGCGGAATCAGCGAGGTCTGCAACGGCACCGCGAGCAGCGACACCGTGAAGATGAACAACCACTCCCGCCCCTTGAACTCGATCCACGCGAACGCGTAGGCCGCGAAGGCGGCGATGGCGATGGGAATCACCGTCGCCGGGATCACGATCGCCAGCGAGTTGAGCAGGCTGTTGAACAGGTTGTTGCCACTGAACAACACGACCTCGTAATTGGTCAGCGAGGGGGCGCCGTACCCGTTGGCGACGTCACCCGCGATCCCCCAGAACGGAGTCGCCTGCTGCGCGTCGCGAGTACGGAAGGAGTTGACGAACAGCCCCACGGTGGGAATCGACCAGATCACGACGACGATCCACAGGATCCACGTCGGAATGGTCGACAGGACCCGGTAGATCCGCTTGCCGAGCGGCGCGGAGGCCGGGGAACGGGTTACGGATTCCGTCGAGACCGGGGTCTCGGTGACCGGCGTATCGGCGGCCGGGGTGTCGGTAGCCATCAGACCGCCTCCCTCTGACGTCGAATGTTGTAGTACATCACCGGCAGCACCGAGAAGAACAGGATCATCGCCAGCGCCGCCCCCATCCCGACGTTCAACTCGGTGAAGGCCTTCTGCCACATCTCGTTGGCAAGCACGTTCGTCCCGAACTGCCCGTTGGTCATCACCTTCGGAATATCGAAGACCTTCATGACCAGCACGATCAGTGTGGTGGTGACGACGCCGATCGTCGGCGCGATCTGGGGGATGGTCACGCGCCAGAACGTCTCGTTCTCGGTCGCCCCGTCCACCCTCGAGGCTTCGATCAGATCCGTCGGCACACCCTTGATCGCGGCGGAGAACACAACCATGGCGAAGCCGGTCTGGATCCAGATCAGGACGATGATCAGCCAGAAGGTGTTCCACGGCTGGTCCTGCAGGAAGATGACCGGCTGGCCGATGATCCCGCCGTCGGCTCCGAGCACGGCCTCACCGGTGACCGGGTCCCGTACCACACCGCCGATGCCGTCGCCGAGGAAGCGCCACAGCAGCCACAGGACGGGCACGGCGGAGATGACCGAGCCGATCGCCACCGAGTTCTGCTCCGCGCGCCAGGCGCGGAAGGCGAGGAGCGCCAGCAGCGCGACGGCCACCGCGAGCGCGACGATGACAACCGTTCCGGCGGTCGTACGTCCGACCGACATCTCGCCGAGGCCCACCCAGACGAAGTTGAGCACCCCTGTCTGGTCGCGGCCCTGTGGCCGGGCCAGGTACATGAAGCGCCAGATGATGCCCGCGCCGACGAACGAGATCGCCATCGGCATGAAGATGAGGGACTTGGCGATCGCCTCTCCCCTCGCCCGATCGGCCAGCACCGCGATGGCGAGACCCAGTCCTGCCGCGATCACCGTCACCGCGAACACCCACCACAGGTTGTTCCAGATCACACCCCGGAGAGTCGTGAAGACGGCGAATGCGATCAGCAGTGCGCCGAGTGCCACCGGTCCGGCCGACAAGCCGGTCCAGTCGTTGCCGCCGCCGATCGCCTTGCCTTTGTACCTGGCGAACGCGAAGCCCGCGATCGCGAAGCCGAGGCCCCACAGGAACAGGCCGCTCGTGAAGATGTTCGGCCATGCCGAGACGTTGAAGATGTCGGGAGTGGTGAAGACGCGGGTGTAGTTGGCGAATCCGACGAAGTTGGCGGAGCGGGGCCCGTACAGGCTGAGCCCCAGCGTCTGGATGGTCGGGATGATGAGCGTGGCGGCGATGAAGACCAGGGCCGGTGCCAGGAAGATGATCGCTCGGGCCCGGTGCTGGAGGCGCTCCCTGCCGCTGCGGTCGATGGGTTGGTTGAGACCGAGCCTCACACCGATTCCCGCCCCGAGCACTGCCAGCCCCATCATGGCCTCGGCCATCGTGCCGTTGCCGAGTTGGGGGGCGAGGAAGGCACCGAAGAACCAGCCGAGGGTGGCGCCGGTGAGAGTGGACTTGACCACGTCACGCTTGCGCGCGAGGGCGAGGAGCGCGCCCACCGCGCCGAGGCCCACTGGCCACGCGAGAAGGGGGACGATCTGCATCGCCGGCCAGGCGAGCGGACGCAGGAACGCTCCGATGACGAGGGCGATGACGACACCGCCGACGCCGCCGACGACGAGCCGGCGGACCCGGTCGGTGGTTGACGTGAGGCCGATGCCGAGGCCGGCGAACAGGAGGGCGAACACCGCCACGAGCACGAAGGAGAGATCGGTCGCCTCGTCGCCGGGTCCGGTCCTCCATTGGATGAGACGGTTGCCGACCAGGATGGCGCTGATGATCCCACCGATGACGGCGCCAGTGATGGCTCCGAAGCGGGACCACTTGACATGTGCCTGGTCGAACCACTTGTTGGCACCGACGAAGAGCCCGCCGCTCACGCCGATCGCCACCACCACGCCAATGAGCGTGCTCACGACTTTCTCCATGAGCGGAGCTCACCTCCTCCTCGTCGAACCCTGTGGATGCAAGTGGGGCACCGGGTCGGCCCGGTGCCCCACTGTATGCACGGGGAGTCTCACCCCGTCGTCAGAACCGGGAACGGATCAGCCGGTCGGCCACTCCGCTTCCACCTGATCGAGCGCCTCCTGCACCGTCTTGGCGCCGGTGGTCACATCGGTCGCCGCGGTCCAGAACGTGCCCGAGCCGACTGCCGCCGGCATGAGGTCGGACGCATCGAAGCGCGCCGTCGTCGCACCGGCCAGGATCTCGATGAGACCCTGCTCGAAGTCGTTGTACACGCTCAGATCCTGGCCCTGCACGGCCGACAGGAAGCCGCCACCCTGGGCAGGAACCCGGTGAAGCGGGTAGTCGGGCGAGCCGAGGAAGCGCAGCACGGCCCACACCTCGGGAGCATCACGGAACGCGACGGCGTTGGTGCCTGCGAACAGCACCGGACGTTCGTCGGCTGTCTGGGCCGGGAAGTAGAAGATGTTGATGTCCCCGTCCGGCCCGACCTCGGTGCCCTCCGGCAGGAAGGCAGCGAAGAAGTTCGCCTGACGGTGCATCTCACAGTCCCCGTTGACCAGAGGAGCGCCGTTGTCACCGAAGAACGTCGAGGCGATGGAGCCACCGGCTGCGTAGACCGCGCCCGGCGTGTTCCAGATGTCGAGGATCTGCTGCCAGATCTCGACGTGCGTCTCGTTGTTGAACGGGATCTCGTGGTTTACCCACTGGTCGTAGAAGTCGCCATCGGCGAACCGGAGAGTCATGTCCTCCACCCAGTCGGTGAACGGCCACCCCGTCGCCGGACCCGACTCGATGCCCACGCACAACGGGGTGCGCCCGTCGGCGATCATCGCGTCGATCAGCGCCAGGAACTCGTCGAAGGTCTGCGGGATCTCGTAGCCCGCCTCGGCGAAGCGCGACGGCGAGTACCAGATGAGCGACTTCAGGTCGTTCTTGTTCGGTACCGCGTACTGGACGCCATCGACGTTGCCGTACTGGAGATATCCGGCCTCCCATACCGTCTCCAAATACGAAGTCAGGTCGTCGGGCAGCGGCTCGATGAACCCGAGCTCCGCGAAGTCGGCGATCTTCCCTGGCTGGGGGATGATGGCGATGTCCGGCGGGTTGCCACCGGCCGCCTGGGCGTTGATCTGGTCGGAGAAGTCGCGCGCACCGGTGTACACGATCTCGATGCCGGTTTCGGCTGCGAACACGTCGAGCGCGGCCTGGATGGCGTTGCCCTCGGCGTCGGTCTCCGGGCCGAAGAGCGTCACCCGTGTGCCTGACAGGTCCACATCGTCCATGGGCTCTTCAGCGTCGTCGTCTGGGGCGGCGGTCGTCTCCGTTCCCGCAGCGGTCGTCGTAGGGGCGCTGGTGGTTTCCGTCGTGCCGGTGTCACCCGAGCAGGCGGCGAGTACCAGCAGCAATGCAGTCAGCAGGGCGAAGAGCCCACGCGTCCGTTGCATCATCTGTTTCCTCCCGATTCGTTGGTAGTGCCGGCGACTCTTCGAGTGCCGGCGTCGCCCACACGGGTCTGCCGTGTAAGCGGTTTCATCCTAGGAAGGGTGTCTCGCGCACGGCAACTGGCTCAGTCACCGTCGCCAAGAGTGGGCGGGGCGGTGGAATCGCGGACGACCAACTCGGTCGGCACGGTGATCAACCGGCGCTCACATCCGTCCCCTTCCAGCCGTTCGATCATCAAACGTGCCGCGATCGCGCCGAGTTCCGTGGCGTCCTGGCGAACGGTGGTCAGCCCGATGGTGAACGCCCAGTCGACGTCGTCGAAACCGACGACGGCCATGCCGCCCGGCACGTCGAGGCCCGCCTCGTGGCATGCGCGGATCGCCCCCATCGCCATTTCGTCAGACATCGCGAAGATGGCGGTGGGTCGGCGTGGCAAGCCGAGCAGCGATTGCATCGCCTCGTAGCCGCCCAGCGCCGAGAAGTCCCCCACTCGCTCCAGTTGCGGATCGAAGCGGACGCCCGCATCGGACAGCGCCTGCAGGAACCCTGCGCGACGTTGGGGAGGGCTGGACGCCGGAAACGCGGCCGGGCCACCCGCGATGAGCCCGATGCGGGTGTGCCCCAGCTCGAGGAGATGGCGGGTGGCGTCTCGGGCACCGGCCACGTTGTCGATCACCACCGAATCGATGGTCGGACAGTCCGCTCCCACCATCACCCAGGGAAGTCGATGCTCCTCGAGCAGGGCACGTTCCGAGACAGTCGGGACGAGGTCGACGATGATCGCTCCATCGGCCCGTTTCGACACTCCGCCGCCCACGTCCCCGAGCGCCCTGGTACGGACCAACTCGTCGGCGATCAGCAGCAACGTGAGGTCGTATCCGCGAGCCGTCAGCACGGCCTCGATGCCGGAGACGACCTGTCCGGTGTACCAGATGGGGATGGCAACCACACCGACCGCCACGGTTCGCGTCCGCCCTGCCGCAAGACGGGCGGCGTTGGGATCTGGTCGGTAGTTCAGCATCGCTGCCACCGACACGACCCGCTCCCGCGTCTTCGGCGACACGTTGGGGAGTCCCCGCAAAGCGCGGGACACGGTCGCCACCGACACTCCGGCGCGCTCCGCCACCTTCTCGATGGTCACCCTGGGCACCGGGCCAGTGAAAACGCTTGCAGGTCCGGCGTCAAGGAGCGGGCAACGGTCAGCGCGTGAGGAGCGCTCCCACCGCCCACACCGCGAACACCGCCACCGACACCAACAGCAGACGACCGGTGGCGCGCCAGTTCCGGATGGCCCACACGGCGGCGACCGCCCAGATCACGGCGAACGCCAGCGACCATCCCACCGGCGACCAGCCGACCGCGACGGCCGCGCCGGCGAGGACCGCGACCACGACCAGCCAGGCTGCTGCCACCAAGCCGTAGAGCACCTGGCGCTCGGTGGGAGCCGTCAACCGATGACCCCTGCTGCTTGCGCGGCGGCTCCGTACCAGTGAGCCAGGGAGTCGATGGTCTCATGGGCGTTGAGACCGCTCGGGTTCGGCACGACCCACACCGCCGTGGCCCCCCAGCTCTCCTCTTGCCGGCCGCAGGTCGCGCCCGGTCGATCGAATGCCTGCCGGTAGGCCGTCACCCCCGCGATCGCCACGACTCGGGGCCTCCATCGCTGGATCTTCGCCCGCAACGCCTCCCCCCCGCCCTGTAGCTCTGAGCGGCTGAGCTCCGACGCGCGGGCTGTGGCTCGCATCACGATGTTGGTGATGGCGATACCCCGCCGGGTCAGATGATCGCGATCCGCGGCGGTGAAGCCCGACGATCGATCGATGTCCCGATCGATGATCCCTGCCCGCCGCAGTGCCGGGTAGAAGCGGTTGCCGGGGTGGGCGAAGTGCGTCTGCGTGGCGGCAGTCCAGAGCCCAGGGTTGATCCCGACGAAGACCAGCAACGGATCATCGGATACCAGATCGGCGACGGTGGCGCCGCGAAACGACTCCAGCTCGGCGCGGGTGAGACCCACGCCGATTACTTCTTGGCAGCCTGGTAGTAGGGGTTGTCGCCGCTGGCGTGATCGGTGACGTCGACGACCTCGGAGATCTCGGGAATCGCCTCCATGAGTATCCGCTCGATGCCCTGCTTGAGGGTGACCGCCGCCATCCCGCAACCCTGACAGCCGCCCGACAACTTCATGTACGCCACCGTGCCGTCGACTGAAACCAGCTCGGCCGCTCCTCCGTGACCGGCGATCGCAGGGTTGATCTGCTCCACCAACACCTGCTGGATCTGGTCGGCGAGAGGTCCACTCAGTTCACCGGGAGGCGGCGCTCCCAGCACCGGAGAGGCCGGGGCGTTGGGATTGTTCATCGCCAAGCCTTCATCGGTCATCGACAGCGCAGCACCCTCGAGCTTCTCGACATCCGCGACCGGAAAGATGACTGCGAGCTCTCCGTGACGCTCCACGGTCTTGTCGTCGCCGGCATCGGCGACAGGGCTGAAGCTCAACTCGTACTGGAACTGCCCAGCGCGGATGCCGGTGACTTCGATCAGCAACCCGTACTCCTCGTCACCCGGCTCCTGCTCCCGGAGGGAGAGGATCATCTCGAGCGCATCGTCGGCGATACGGATCACAGTGGAATCGGACATGACCTGCATGGTACCCACCGCGAGCCCGAAGGCAGGCGAGGCCATTCCACGACGTGGCATCTACCGTCCCCGGCATGCCGCGGGTCCTGGTCATCATCCCCAACGACTCCTACCGGACGGCGGACTTCGTGGCGGCCTCCGAGGCGCTCTCGATCGATCTCGCCATTGCCTCCGAGGAACGGCCGCCGCTGCGACCGGAGGACGGGTTCGTCGTGATCGACTGTGGGGACGCCGAACGCTCCGCGGCCGCCATCGTCGCGCTGGCCACGCGGACGCCCATCGACGCAGTGATCGCCGCCGACGACACCGGAGTCGAGATCGCGGCGCTCGCCGCCCGGAACCTCGGCCTCCCCGCCAGTCCCCCGGCGGCGGTGGCCGCCACCAGGGACAAGGCCGAGGCGAGGCGTCTGCTGTCCCTCGCGGAGATCCCCCAACCCGAGTTCGCGCTGCTCACCACCGACGACGACCCGGTCGCAGTGGCGACCGCCTTCGGCGGACCCGTGGTCATCAAGCCGGTGATGCTGTCCGCCGGCCGAGGGGTGCTGCGGGTCGACGATCCCACCGATGCCCCGGCCACCGTCGCGCGCATCAGGGACATCGTGCAAGGGGCGGGGAGCGATGACCGCGCGCCGCTCCTCGTTGAGCGGTACGTCGACGGCCCTGAGCTCTCGGTGGAGGGAATCGTGTGGGATGGCGAGTTCGAGGTCTTGGCCGTGCTCGACAAGCCGCTCCCGATGCCGGGACCCGCCTTCGAGGAGACGATCTTCGTCACGCCCTCGCGCCATCCGCCGGGATTACTCGCCGACGTCGAACGCGTGACGGCGGCCGCGGTCCGCGCCCTGGGACTTTCTGAGGGTCCCGTCCACGCCGAACTCCGCATCGAGGCAGGACGACCCCAAGTGATCGAGATCGCCGGGCGCACCATTGGCGGGCTGTGCGGGCGAGCCCTGCGCTTTGGCCTACTCGGTGCCCCCTTGGAGACACTGGTCCTCCGTCACGCGCTGGGGATGCGGAAGGAGTCGCTCCGCCGTGAGCGCCGGGCGGCGGGGGTGCTGATGATCCCGATCCCGCGGGCGGGGACGCTGCGACGAGTGGACGGCGTGGAAGAGGTGCGCTCGATGACCGGCGTGACCTCGATCGAGCTCACCGCTCCACCCGGCAGTCACGTCGCGCCGCCCCCGGACGGCGACCGCTATCTCGGCTTCGTCTTCGCCCGAGCCGACACCGCCGACCAGGTCGAGGCCACGCTGCGACAGGCGATGCAGACCATCACCGTCCACGTGGAGTAGCGGCCACCGGCCGGAAAGGGGGGAAACGTGGACCAACGAGCTCGCTGACGCTCGCCGCCCCCTTGGTCG
>CAZCRP010000071.1:0-10515 GCA_964501055.1 uncultured Acidimicrobiaceae bacterium | reverse complement strand
GGATGTGGGCGCCGTCCACGTCGGCGTCTGCCAGCAACACGACCTTGTGGTACCTCGCCTTGGCGATGTCGAACTCCTCGCCGATGCCCGTGCCTACGGCGGTGATGATGTCCTGTACCTCGGCGTTCTCCAGCGCCTTGGCGAGACGCGCCTTCTCGACGTTGAGGATCTTGCCGCGGATCGGCAGCACCGCCTGGAACTCCGACATCCTGGCCTGCTTGGCCGGACCGGCCGCCGAGTTCCCCTCGACGATGAAGAGTTCGCTCTCGGCCGGATCGCGTGACGAGCAGTCGGCCAGCTTGTCGGGGAGGCCGCCCGATTCCAGACCCGACTTGCGACGGGTGAGATCGCGGGCCCGGCGGGCGGCCTCGCGGGCCTTGGCGGCCGTCAGCGCCTTGTCGACGATGCGGCGGGCATCGGCGGAGTAGCGCTCCAGCCACTCCGGGAGACGCTGGTTCAGCGCCCGCTCGACGTAGCTGCGCACCTCGGTGTTGCCGAGCCGAGTCTTGGTCTGGCCTTCGAACTGCGGCTGCCGCACCTTCACGCTCACGACGGCCGTCAGACCCTCCCGGATGTCGTCTCCCGTGAGGTTGGGATCCTTCTCCTTCAGCATCCCCTTGCTGCGGGCGAAGTCGTTGACGGCCTTGGTGAGCGCCTTGCGGAACCCCTCTTCGTGGGTTCCCCCCTCGTGAGTGTTGATGTTGTTGGCGAAGCTGAGCACCGTTTCGTTGTAGGAGGTCGTCCACTGGAGGGCGATCTCCAGCTCGGCGTCGGTGGACGTGTCGATGAATTCGACGATCCGGGCGTGGAGCGGCTCCTTCTTCTGGTTCAGGTAGGTGATGTAGTCGACCAGACCGCCCTTGTAGAGAAAGGCGTCGGATCGGCCCTCACCCCGCTCGTCCACGAGCGTGATCTCGATTCCCCGGTTGAGGAAGGCCATCTCCCGCAGCCGGGTCTGGATGATGTCGTAGTCGAAGTCGGTCGTCTCGGTGAAGACCTGGTCGTCCGGCCAGAACGTCACGGTGGTGCCCGTCCTCTTGACCTCCCGGCCCTTCACGACCGGTCCGAGCGCCGCACCTCGGGAGAAGTCCTGGGTCCACACCGCTCCGTCCCTTCTGACCTCGGCTTCGAGCCGTGACGAGAGGGCGTTCACCACCGACACGCCGACACCGTGCAGGCCGCCCGACACGGTATAGGCGCCGGAGTCGAACTTGCCGCCGGCGTGGAGCTTCGTGAGGACGGTGGTGAGGGCGGACTCCTTGGTCTCCTTGTGCTGGGAGACCGGGATGCCACGGCCGTTGTCGACCACCCGCAGCCCGCCCGAGGCCAGGATGGTGACGTCGATGCGGGTGCAGTAGCCGGCCATGGCCTCGTCGATGGCGTTGTCGACGACTTCCCACACCAGGTGGTGGAGTCCGCGCGGGCCGGTGGAGCCGATGTACATCCCCGGGCGTTTCCTGACCGGTTCGAGATCCTTCAGAACGGTGATCTCGGCGGCGTCGTAGGCGCTGTTGTGCTTGGCGGTCATGCCGCTGCTCCGAGCGCGCGACATGAAGTGGGAGAGTGGAAATTCACAGGTGTAATTCTAGTGGAATGGGCCTACTGGACCAAGCCCTCCGACCGCCGCGCCGGGCTGGCAGGAGGCAGATTTCGCCTTTCAATTGCGCCGTGGCGGCACGACCCGCACCGCAGTCACGACCCCCGGCCCGAGCTCCTGTTCGAGCCGCTCCAGGAGGGATTCGGTCCCGTAGCGCAGCATCGACACCGCCGCGGCCGACGACGCCTGCACGACCAGCTCGCCGTCCTTCAGCGAGGAGGGTGTGGACCGCCCGGACCACGGATGACCGCCCAGGGCGTCCCACTCCTGGCGCAGGCGTGTCCACGTATCAGGGTCGACGAGGCGATAACGCTGCAGCAGCACCTGCAAGAGGTCGCCGATCGGCTTCGGGTCCCTCACGAGGTCACCTCCCCGGCGGTCACCCGCCACCGGGTGCCCTGTAGGGGGACATGCGCCGGATCGGCGGTGGTGATGAGCGTCTGGGCGATCGGGAGAGCCCCGGTCAGCGCCGCCGCCCGGGTGGGATCGAGTTCGGAGAAGACGTCGTCGAGCAGCAGGATCGGCGGCGCCCCGACGACCTCGGCGATGGCACGGTGGGTAGCGAGGCGGACGGCCAGCGCCAGCGTCCGTTGCTCCCCCTGGCTCGCATGGTGGCGGGCGTCGTGGCCATCGAGGAGGAAGGCGGGGTCGTCCCGGTGCGGTCCGACCGTCGTCTGGCGTCGCTCGCGATCGGTGCGCCGGGCTCGGTCCAGCCCGCTTCGCAGCTCTTCGACGTACTCCACCCCGCCCCGGCTCGGATCGAGCGCGCTCGCCCACGCCGATCCGTATGCCAGCTCCGCCCCGCGCCGCTCCCCCGCCACCGCTTCGTACGCCGCGCCGAGGTGAGCCGACAACGCCGACCGCGCCCTCGCCCGGCGGACCATCAACCGGCCGGCCGACTGACAGAAGCGCTCGTCCCACACCGACAGCGTGACGGGGTCGTCCATCCCCTGCTTGAGGAAGGCGTTGCGGTGCCGCAGCGCGCGCTCGAACTCGGCCCGATCGGCATACGCCCCCGGCCACAACTGCACCGCAGCCTCGTCCAGGAGATCCCTGCGCAGGGCTGGCCCCCGCTTGACGACGTCGAGATCCTCAGGGAGGAAGGACACCATGCGCACGTGCCCGATGAGATCGGCCGCGCGGGCCAGCCTGGTGCGGTTTACCTGCACCCGGCGAGGCGTCCGGCGACGGAGCTCGATCTCGATCAGGGTGGAGGCGGCGGCGTGATCGACGGTCCCCCGCACGACGGCCGTCTGCTGGTCATGGGCGATGAGCGCCTCGTCGGGAGCCCCTCGGAACGAGCGGAGAGTGGCGAGGTACGAGACAGCCTCGAGGAGGTTCGTCTTGCCGGCGCCGTTGTCGCCCACCAACACATTGACCTCCGGGTCTGGCCGCCACTGGAGCGCCGAGTGACTGCGAAACCCTGCCAACTCGATCCATGCGAGGCGCACTGCCGGGCATCACACCCTGACGGGCATGAGGAGGTAGAGGAACCCGTCCTCGGTCGGGGAGGAGATGACACTGGGCTTCAGCCCATCGATGACCTGGATGCGAATGCTGTCACCCTCCACCGCCGCTACGCCATCCGCCAGATACCGTGGATTGAATGCGATCTGCACGGCTTCCTCGGTACCCGAGAAGTCACCGGCGAGGTGCTCGGACTCGCCCCCCACGTCCTGGCGGGAAACGGCGATCTCGACTCCGCCGCCCGTCAGGTTCAAGCGCACGGGGATGTGGTCCTCCGCCACCAGCGACACCCTCCCCAGCGCCTCCAGCAACCCCTCCTTCGTCACCACGACCTGATTCGGATAGGACTCGGGCAACAACGACTGGTATTTGGGGAAGGTCCCTTCGATCATCCGCAGCCGCAGCGTGCCGCGTTCGGAGGCGAAGACTCCCTCCCGACCGTCGAGGCTGACCGTCACCTTCGAGGACCCGATGGTGCGTGGCAGCTCGCGTAGACCCCGGGCGGGGACCAACCCTGTGCCCTCGATGCCGACGCCGGGCAGGTCGCGCACCGCCAGCCGATACGAGTCGGTGGCAACGAGCCTGACTCCTTCGTCCCGTGACTCGAACAACACCCCGGTGAGGATCGGCCGGGCGGCATCTCCCGACGCCGCCACCGCCACCTGCCCTGTCGCGAGTGCCAGCGCCTCTCCATCCACCTCGGTCCCGCCGACCTGCACGTCGTCGCCGGTGGGAAAGTCCTCCGACGATAGCTGCCGCAATGTGAAACGGGGTCCCTTGCCGAGGATCTCGACGTCGCCGTCACCGGTCGTGACCGTGACAGGGCCGACCGGCATGCGCCGGACGGCCTGCTCGAGCAGCTTGCCCGGGATCACCGCCTGTCCCTCCTCGAGCACCTCGACGTCGAGATGCGTCTGGACTGTCATCTCGAGATCGGTGCCCGTGACTCGCAGCTGCGAACCGGTCACCTGACAGAGCAGCCCCTGCAGCACCGGGAGCGCCGACCGCGCGCCGACGGCCCGGTTCGCCCGCCCGAAGACATCACCGAGGTCGTCTCGCTCAGCACGGAATTTCACAGTTCACATTCCCTTCTTCGTCTCTTGAGATATGGATCATTCAAAACCAGTGGTGGTGGTAGGCGGTGTGGATTGTGGAGAACGGGACCGAATCGCCGACGGCAACTGGGCGCGAGACGTGTTTCGCGTTGTGAGGGATTCGGGAGGTACTCACATCGCGAAAGTGTGACGAGCGGCGGCTGGGGAGGAGTCGTCACGTTCTCCTCAGGCTGGAGGACAACTCCTGCACACGGTCGTAGACCGCCCGTTCGGTCTCCATGATCTTCTTGACCCGGTCGATGGCGTACATGACCGTGGTGTGGTCGCGACCACCGAAGACGTCGCCGATCCGTGGGAGGGAGAGGCTCGTGAGCTCACGGCAGAGATACATGGCGACCTGACGACATTGGGCGAGGGGCTGTTTGCGGCTTGGTCCGACGAGTTCGGTCACGGTGAGACCGTACGCCTCGGCTGTGACACGCAGGATCATCGGCGGGTCGATCGCCTTGGCCTCGTGGCCGGGCAGGAGATCCTGCAAAACGCGTTCCGCCATGGCCAGATCGATCCGTTCATCGGTGAGCTTGGCGAGGGCGCTGACGCGGGTCAGGGCGCCCTCGAGTTCGCGGATGTTGTCCGAGACCAGCGTGGCGATGAAGTGCAGCACATCCTCGGGCACCGCCAACTTCGCCATTTCGACGTTGCGATGGAGGATGGCGAGCCGCGTCTCGACATCGGGCGGCTGGACGTCGGTCAGGAGGCCCCATTCGAAGCGGCTCCGCAACCGGTCCTCGAGCGTGGAGAGGTACTTCGGAGGCCGATCGGAGGTGATCACGATCTGCTTGCCCGACTCGTACAACGTGTTGAACGTGTGGAAGAACTCCTCGAGGATCTGCTCCTTGCCCTCGAAGAACTGGATGTCGTCGAGCAGGAGGATGTCGGTCGTGCGGTAGCGAGCCTTGAACGCGTCCATCTGCTTGCGCCGGATGCCCGAGATGAAATCGGAGAAGAACGTCTCCGAAGAGACGTAGCGCACCTCGAGTCCCGGATACAACTCGAGGGCGTGGTGGCCGATGGCATTGAGGAGGTGCGTCTTGCCGAGCCCGGCACCGCCGAAGATGAAGAGCGGGTTGTAGGTGCTGCCGGGCTGTTCCGCCACGGCCATGGCGGCGGCGAACGGGAACCGATTCGACGCTCCGACCACGAAGTTCTCGAACTGATACTTGCGCACGAGCCGGGCGGCGGACTCCGGGGTGGGCAAGGGGGAGTCGGCAGTTGCCGGGGGCGGCCCTCCGCCGGTGGCACCGACGGAGTGGTCGAAGACCAGATCGGCGAGACCGTCGGTGTCCCCGGTCATGAAGACCAGGTCCATCTCGGTGCCGAAGGCCGTGTGGAACGCCTGCTCGACGGCTTCACCGTGCTTTTCCAGCACCCAACGAAGGTGGAAGTCACTGGGTGCCACGAGGGTGACCGCGCGATCGTCGACCTCCGTTTCGAGACGAGCGAGCCAGGTCTGCCATGCGCCCGGGGTCACACGATCTCGCAACACGGTCCGGAAGCGGGTCAACCGCTCGTCATGTTGTGGCACGTGCACCACATCTTCCCCTCTCCCCTTCGGTCCGGGCCCGTTTCCTGCCCGGCTCAAGCCGTCACGGCACCGGGCACAGGCCCGGTCGAACACCACAACGCCCCGGTTGTCCCCGGAGTTGTCCACAGTTGGGGACAACTCGGCGGATACGGGGCGCAGCTGCCCGAACCGATGCTCTTGGTCGTTTCCTACTGCAATCCTTGCGGCCGCGCGCGACCACCTGCGTTGGAAGGAATACTCCTCGGCGGCGGCGACGACGGGGCCTGCGCTCAGCGAGCATACGCGCAGCCGGAAGCCGCGTTCAAGAGCGCGGAAATCTTCGTTGGGACCGTGATGAACGGGAGGAGAACAGGAAGAAAACCCCGATGTTCATTGAAGGTGGCTCGTTGGGCTTTCGCGCCTTGACGGCAGTTTCGACCCGCTTCCGCCTCCATGGTTTTTTCGCGTCCTACGAATGTTGTTCGCGGTCCGTCAGACTTTGACATATGGACGCACGGCTCCGTAGCCTATTGCGGTCCACCCCCCCTATTCGATCTCACATCATGAAACGCACCTATCAGCCAAAGGTTCGGCGCCGCAAGCGTCGTCACGGATTCCGGAAGCGGATGCGCACCCGCGCTGGGCGCGCCGTGCTCAAGTCGCGCCGTGAAAAAGGCCGCAAGCGACTCGCAGCCTGACCAGCCCGTCTCACTCCGCTCGGCCGTACGGTTCCGTGAAGTCTTGCGGCGAGGCGAGCGTCGGACGGTGGGTGGGATCACCGTCGTCAGCCTCCCCAATTCCGAGCGGCTCACGAGGATCGGCCTCGTGGCCGGGCGGGGCCTGGGCGGGGCGGTCACCAGAAACCGAATCAAGCGCCGTGTACGCAATGCCTGTCACCACGTCGAATTCACTGCCGGCTGGGACCACGTCGTGATCCCCGCCCGTTCCGTCGAACATGCCCCGTTCCCGGCGTTGATCGCCTGGGTCACAGAGGCGACGGCGCGACATGGTTGACTCCTCCTCCTTCGGGTCGCGTCCGGCGATCGTGGCCATCCGGCTCTACCAGCGTCTCGTCAGCCCATCCCTCGGGCGCAACTGCCGCTTCTCCCCCACCTGCTCCGCCTATGCCGTCGAGGCCATCACCCGCTACGGCCTCCGCCGGGGCGGTTGGATGGCGTTGCGACGTCTCGGACGGTGCCAACCGTTGGTAGAGGGCGGCTACGACCCGGTGCCTGAGAGGACTTGAGATATGGGTGCGTTGTTCGAGGGTCTACAACGTGTGTTGGGCGAGACGCTGGCGTTCTTCTTCGGCATCAACGGCGGGTCGTTCGGTCTCGCCATCATCATGTTGACCATCGCCATCAACATCGTGCTGTTCCCCCTCACGCTGCGCCAGACCCGCGCCACCCGCGCGTTCCAGGAGATCCAGCCCGAGATCAAGCGACTCCAGAAGGAGTACAAGGACGATTCCCAGAAGATGCAGCAGGAGTTGATGAAGGTGCAGCGGGAGGCGGGAGCGACCCCCGGAGGATGCATCGTTCCGCTGCTGGTGCAGGCACCGATCTGGTTCGCGCTCTTCCGGGTGCTGCAACGGATCTCGATGTTCTCCAACGGCGAGGATGTGGTCCCCCCGCTGCCGGAGGACTCGCTGCTGTACGAAGCGGTGCGGGTACACGACATCTCCTTCCTGGGAATGGATCTGGGCTCGAACATGTCGAGCGGCATCCTGGCGGGATTGCCCGCCGCCCTCCCCTACGTGCTCATGCTGGTGTTGATGGTGGCCTCGCAGTATTTCCAGCAGTGGCACGCCCAACGGGGCAACACCCCCCGGGCCGACATGACCGCCCAGCAGCGCCAGCAGCAGCAGACCCAGCAGGTGATCACGCGGGTGATGCCCCTCTTCATCGGGTTCATCTCCTGGAATTTTCCCGCCGGACTGGTGGTCTACTGGACCACGTCGAACGTGTTCCGTCTCGGTCAACAGTTTGCGATCTTCGCCATCGACGGCCGGCCTCCGCCGCCCGGCAGCGGAGGTGACGAGGCCCCGAAGTCGCCGGACCCGGACGGGCCGGACTCGGAGGGCGACGCCCAAGCGGCAACCAAGAAGCCACAACCGCGCTCGGCGAAGAAGCGCCGAAGGAGGAGATGACCGGTGGAGTACGTGGAAGTTCGCGGAAAGACGGTGGAGATCGCCGTCGAAGCCGCCCTCGAGGAGCTGGGAATCGCACGCGAGCAGGCCGATATCGAGGTCATTCAGGCCCCGGAGAAGGGTTTTCTGGGCATGGGCGGCAAGGACGCCCTGGTGCGGGTCAAGTCCCGTCCCCAGCAGAAGCGCCGTCGCCGTCGCCGGCGGGGTTCGAACGAAGGCGGCGGCGATCATCCTCGCGCTGACCGGCCACGGGAGGCGCCCGCTGGAACCGGGGGCGGTGAGCGGACGCGGACCGACCGCGAGCGCAACAGAGGAGCCAGGAGCGGAGGCAACCGGGCGCGATCCGGGGGTGCCCGCAGTGACGAGGGACGCGATACTGGGAGCCGCAACATGAAGGACAGGCCTGCAAAGGAAAAGGAGGAGGCCGAGGTGTCGATCGAAGAACAGGCCCCGGTGGTCGAGTCATTCCTCAAGGGCCTGGTCGAGTCATTCGGCCTGGAAGGGTCGGTGACGGTGACCACCGAAGAGGACGTGATCGTGGCGGAGGTGAGCGGTCCGCAGACCGAAGCGATGGTCGGGCCGCGTGGCTCCACCATCGAGGCGATCCACGAGCTCACCAAGACGGTGTTGCAGCGCCAGACCCAGGCTTCTGCTCGGGTGCGACTCGACATCGCCGGATACGGCGAGCGACGCCGCCAAGCGCTGGCGATCTACGCCAACCAGCTGATCGATCAGGTGTTGGCGGAGGGTGGCGAAGTGATGCTCGAGCCGATGTCGGCCGGCGATCGGAAGACCATCCACGACGCGGTGGCGGAGCGGGAGGGTGTGCGGAGTTACTCGGAAGGCGAGGCACCGCAGCGCTTCGTGGTCATCGCCGCCACAGCCGAAGTCCACCACGACGAAGAGGAGTAGGGCGTTTCACGTGGAACCCTCGACCGCGGTGGGAGGGTTTCACGTGAAACATGAGACGCCACTCATCCGGGCGTTGCGCTGGATCGGGGTCGACCCCACGCCCCTCGTCACGTCCCGGCTGGGCGACTACGCCGCCTGGCTGCGTCGGGAGGCGGTGCCCGCCGGAGGCTTGGGACCCGGGGAGGACGCCAGGATCGAGCAGCGTCACCTGGCAGATTCCCTCCTGTTCGCGGGGGTGTGGGCCGATCCCGGCTCGCAGCCGGTGCTCGACGTGGGTAGCGGGGTCGGGCTCCCCGGCATCCCGCTCGCCATCGTCTTCCCCGCCACCCGGTTCCGGCTCATCGATCGTGCCGGACGCCGCACGCGCCTCGCGCACCGGGCGGTGCGGGTGCTGGGCCTCGACAACGTCGAGGTGGTGCGGGCCGACATCGAGGACATCGATTGGACGGGGAGCACGGTGGTCAGCCGCGCGGCGCTGGCTCCGAGCAGGCTGCTCGGGGTGGTGGCACGCCGTGGACCACCCGGAGAGCTGCTGGTGGCCGGCTCGTGGAAACGCCGACCGCATGTGCCCGGCTTCGAGACGGTGGAGATTCCGGCGGAAATCCTTGACCAGGCGGTGTGGATTCTTAGGATGGACCGGTCGTGACTGCAACCATCGTCGCTCTCGCCAACCAGAAGGGTGGGGTGGGCAAGACCACCACCGCCATCAATCTCGCCGCCGGGTTGGCATTGCAGGGCGAGCGGGTGTTACTGGTCGATCTCGATCCGCAGGGGAACGCCTCCAGCGGCGTGGGGATCGATCGCGCCCGCATCTCCCACTCCACCTACGACGTGCTGTTGAAGGAGACCCCGATCGAGGACGCGTTGGAGCCGACCAGCGTGCGCAACTTCATCGTCGTGCCCGCCACGATCGAACTGGCGGGAGCCGAGATCGAACTGGTGTCCGCCTTCAGTCGTGAGTTGAAGTTGCGCAACGCGCTGACGGCGATCGTGGACGACTTCGACTTCGTGCTGATCGACTGTCCGCCTTCGCTCGGCTTGCTGACGGTGAACGGACTCGCCGCCGCCGACGAAGTCCTCATCCCGATCCAGTGCGAGTACTACGCCCTGGAGGGACTGTCACAGCTGCTACGCAACGTGGAACTCGTCTCCTCGAACTTGAATCCGTCGTTGGAGATCGGAGGAGTGGTGCTGACCATGTACGACGGTCGAACCAAACTGGCCAAGGACGTCGTCGAGCAGGTACGGGAGCACTTCGGCGACCGGGCGTATCGAACGGTGATTCCGCGCTCGGTGCGTCTGAGCGAGGCCCCCTCCTTTGGGGAACCGATCGAGACCTTCGACGGCATGTCCCGGGGCGGGATCGCATACCGGGAGCTTGCCAGGGAGTTCCGCCGACGACACGGGCGGGAGGACGCGCAATGACCGGCCGCCGCGGCGGGCTGGGGAGAGGGCTGGAGGCGCTCATCCCCACCGAACGGGCCCCCGGCGAGGGCTTCCAGTATCTTCCAGTACAGGCCATCACCTCCAACCCACAGCAGCCGCGTCGGAGGTTCGACGACGAATCGATCGAGTCCCTCAGCGAGTCGATCGCCGAGGTGGGTCTGTTGCAGCCGGTGGTTGTACGCGCCGCCGAGGACGGCGGGTACGTGCTGGTGGCGGGGGAGCGGCGCCTGCGAGCGGCCAAACGGGCCGGACTCACCGAGATCCCGGCGCTCGTCCGACCCGCCGGCGACGACACCGGCTTGCTGGTCGAGGCGCTGGTCGAGAA
>CAZCRP010000070.1:0-10539 GCA_964501055.1 uncultured Acidimicrobiaceae bacterium | reverse complement strand
CCGCCCGTCAGATCGAGTCGGCCCGTGTCGCCATCACCCGCGCCGTCAAGCGTGGAGGGAAGGTGTGGATCAACATCTTCCCCCACAAGTCGGTCACCCAGAAGCCTGCCGAGACCCGGATGGGCTCGGGGAAGGGAAATCCCGAGTTCTGGGTTGCCGTGGTCAAGCCGGGCCGGGTGATGTTCGAGCTGGCCGGTGTCCCGGAGGACCTGGCGCGCGAGGCCATGCGCAAGGCAGGCCACAAGCTTCCCGTGCAGACGCGTTTCGTGAAGCGGGAGGACCTATGAGCGCTGCCCTGAGAGAACTCAGTCATGAAGAGCTGGAAGAGCGGTTGGAGGAGTCGAAGGAAGAGCTGTTCAATCTCCGCTTCCAGCTGGCCACCAACCAGCTCGACAACACGGCCCGTATCAAGGCTGTCAAGAAGGAAATCGCCCGCATCCTCACCGTGATGAAGGAGCAGGAGATCGAAGCGTGGCGTGCCAAGCAGGCCACAGAAGGAGATGCGTGATGGAGGAGCGAACTCGACGCAAGGTGCGCGTCGGCGTTGTGGTCTCCGACGCGCGTGACAAGACCGTGACGGTCGAGGTGCCGGTGTCGTTCAAGCATCCCCGCTACGACAAGGTGGTCCGTCGCAGCACCAAGTTCCACGCGCACGACGAGACCAACGACGCCCGCACCGGCGACACGGTGAGGATCATGGAGACGAAACCGCTCAGCAAGCAGAAGCGCTGGCGCGTCGTCGAAGTGGTGGAGCGCGCCCGATGATCCAGACGGAGAGCCGGCTCAAAGTGGCGGACAACTCGGGAGCGCGGGAACTGCTGTGCATCCGGGTGCTCGGCGGTAGCCGCCGGCGCTACGCGTCGCTCGGCGACGTCATCGTCGGCGCCGTCAAGGAGGCCACCCCCGGTGGCAACGTGAAGAAGGGCGAGGTGGTGCGGGCCGTCGTGGTGCGCACGTCGAAGGAGCGTCGCCGTCCCGACGGCACTTATATCCGCTTCGACGACAACGCCTGCGTGATCATCGACAACAACAGCCAGCCGCGCGGCACCCGCATCTTCGGCCCTGTCGCCCGCGAGCTGCGCGACAGGAAGTTCATGCGGATCGTCTCGCTCGCCCCGGAGGTGATCTGATGAAGCTCAGGACCGGAGACAGGGTGATGGTGATCACCGGCAAGGACGCCGGCACCGAGTCCCGCATCGAGAAGCTGTATCCCGGCGAGGACAAGGTCCTCGTCGAGGGCGTCAACGTGGCCAAGCGTCACACCCGCTCCAACCCGCAGCAACCGAACAGCGGCGGGATCGTGGACAAGGACATGCCCATCCACATCTCGAATGTGATGATCGTCTGCAAGTCGTGCGGTCCCACCCGCATCGGGGCCAAGCAGGACCCGAAGAAGGGCAAGATCCGGGTGTGCGTGAAGTGCGGGGGCGAGCTGTGAGCGACATGCCCCGCCTCAAGTCCCGCTTTCGCGAGGAGATCGCCCCGCAGCTCAAGGAGGAGTTGGGGATCGACAACGTCATGGAGGTTCCGCGCTTCACGAAGATCGTCGTGAACATGGGGGTGGGCGACGCCCTGACCGATCGCAAGCGGATCGAGGACGCCACCAACGAACTCTCGATCATCACCGGCCAGCAGCCGCGGGTGAACAAGGCGAGGAAGTCGATCGCCGGCTTCAAGCTCCGCGAGGGGGTGCCGGTGGGTGTGTCGGTGACGCTGCGCGGTGATCGGATGTGGGAGTTCTTCGACCGCCTGCTGGCCATCGCCATCCCCCGGGTCCGTGACTTCCGCGGTCTCAACCCGAATTCGTTCGATGGCCGAGGCAACTACACTTTCGGACTCACCGAGCAGTTGGTCTTCCCCGAGATCTCGTTCGACCAGGTCAACGCCACGAGGGGAATGGACATCACCATCTGCACCACCACCGACGACGACGAGCGTGCCCGTGCCCTTCTCGCCGCCTTCGGGTTCCCATTCCGCAAGCAGGGCGCCCAGGTCTAGGAGGATTTCAGGATGGCTCGCAAAGCAATGATCGAGAAGCAGAAACGAACCCCGAAGTTCAAGGTGCGCGGCTACAACCGCTGCCGGCGTTGTGGTCGCCCGCGCGGCTACCTGCGTGATTTCGGCATGTGCCGCATCTGCGTGCGGCAACTCGCCAGTCAGGGCGAGCTGCCCGGTGTGAGAAAGGCGTCGTGGTAGCCATGATGACCGATCCGATCGCAGACATGCTCACCCGCATCCGCAACGCGGTGGCGGTCGGTCACGAGCGCGTGACCATCCCGGCGTCGAAGAACAAAGAGGCGCTCGCCAGGGTGCTGGCGGCCGAGGGATTCATCGACCGCTACGAGGTGAAGCGGGCAGATCCCGGCAGCGAACTGCTGCTGGTCCTGCGCTATGGCGAACGACGCACGCCGGTGATCCAGGGGCTGAAGCGAATCTCGAAGCCCGGTCACCGCGTGTACCGCGGCGCTTCCGAACTGAAGCGGGTGCAGGGCGGGCTCGGCATCGCCATCGTCTCCACCTCGCAGGGGATGATGCCGGATAGGGAGGCCCGTCGTCGTCGTCTCGGCGGCGAGGTCGTGGCAGAGGTGTGGTGAGATGAGCCGAGTAGGAAAGATGCCCGTGGAGGTGCCCTCGTCGGTCGATCTGAAGATCGACGGCAACACGGTGTCGGTGAAGGGCCCCAGGGGCGAGCTGTCCCGCGAGTTCCACGAGCGGGTCGTGATCTCCTTCGAGGACGGCACCGCCACCGTGGGCCGCCACGACGACGCCCGCGAGTCGCGGGCGTTGCACGGCCTCAGCCGGGCGCTGCTCGCCAACATGGTGACCGGTGTCGCCGACGGCTTCCGGCGGGAGTTGGAGATCGTCGGCGTCGGCTATCGAGCGGCGCTGAAGGGCACCGATGTCGAGCTCCAACTCGGCTTCTCGCATCCGGTCGTGGTGTCCGCGCCCGAGGGGATCACCTTCGAAGTGCCGGAGCCCACCAAGGTGGCGGTCATCGGCATCGACAAGGAGTTGGTGGGTCAGGTCGCCGCCGACATCAGGAAGATCCGCCCTCCCGAGCCCTACAAGGGGAAGGGAGTGCGGTACGTGGGTGAACACGTCCGCCGCAAGGCAGGAAAGGCAGGTCGCTGATGCGGGCACGCAACGAAGCCCGCCGGCGTCGCCACGCCCGGGTGCGCAAGGCCATCCGCGGTTCGACGGCTCGGCCCCGCCTGGCCGTCTATCGCTCCAACCGATACATCTACGCCCAAGTGATCGACGACGACCGCGGCACGACGCTGGTGGCAGCCTCATCGCAGGAGGAGCCGCTGCGCGACAAGAACCTGAGCGTCGACACGGCGGGCGAGGTGGGCAAGCTGCTGGCGGCGCGCGCCAAGGAGGCCGGCATCTCGACGGTCGTCTTCGATCGCGGCGGATACAAGTTCCACGGACGGGTGAAGGCTTTGGCCGACGGCGCCCGCGACGCAGGTTTGGAGTTCTGAGATGAGCGATCGAGATCGAGACCAGAACCAGTTCGACGAGCGCGTCATCCAGATCAACCGGGTGGCGAAGGTCGTGAAGGGTGGACGTCGGTTCTCCTTCACGGCGCTGGTCGTGGTGGGTGATGGCAACGGAAAGGTGGGAGTGGGCTATGGCAAGGCCAAGGAGGTGCCGGCCGCCATCCAGAAGGCGATGGAGATCGGGCGTCGGTCGATGGTGACCATTCCGATGGCCGGTTCCACGGTGATCCACGAGAACGTCGGCAAGCACGACGCCTCCCGAGTTCTGATCAAGCCGGCGGCACCCGGTACCGGTGTCATCGCCGGCGGAGCCGTGAGGCAGATCCTGGAAGCAGCCGGCGTCAAGGACGCGCTCGCCAAGTCGCTGGGCGCGCCCACGCACCTCAATGTGGCCCGCGCCGCGATGAACGCCCTGACCACCCAGCGGCGACCAGACGAAGTCGCCAGGGCGCGCGGCAAGCAGGCAGAGGACTTCGTGCCTCCCGCCCTGCTGGCCGCCTACCGCTCGACCGAGTCGATGCGGGCCGGGTCGAGGGATTGACCATGGCTGCCAAGCTCAAAGTGACGCTGAAGAAGAGCACGATCGGCGAGAAGCCGAAGACCCGTGCCACGGTGCGTGCCATCGGGCTGCGCCGGATCAACCACACCATCGAACACGACGACACGCCCGACGTGCGCGGGATGTTGCACGCCGTGCGTCACCTCATCGAGGTCGAGGAGCGCTGATGTCGGAAAGAGAACAGCTGAAGCTGCACCATCTCGCCCCGGCCGCCGGGTCCAAGCAGAAGAAGATCAGGGTGGGCCGTGGCGAGGGTGGACGGCGGGGCAAGACAGCCGGCCGCGGCACCAAGGGCTTGAAAGCCCGTAATTCGCTGCGCCCCGGGTTCGAGGGCGGCCAGATGCCGCTCGTCCGCCGGCTTCCCAAGCTGGGTGGCTTCACCAACGTCAACAAGGAGTACTTCGCCATCATCAACGTCGGCACGCTCTCCGAGGCCTATCCGGCCGGGGCGACCGTGACCATCGCGGATCTCAAGGCCAAGGGACTCGTCAAGCACAAGGGCCGGGTCAAGGTGCTGGCAGAGGGCGAGGTCGCCCACGCGCTCACGGTGCAGGCCGATGCCATCAGCGGCGCGGCCCGTCAGAAGATCGAAGCGGCCGGCGGGACCGTCGAACTCCTCGGCGAGTGAGACGCCCCCCGCTTCCGCCCACCCCGACCACAGGTACGATGGCGGCCGCTCCGGTCGCCCCTTTCCCTCCGCTGCCTACCGAGCCCATCACCCGAAACGACGGATGCTGACCCCATGAACGTTCTCTCCATCTACCGGCACATGTTCGCCATCCCGGACCTGCGCCGGAAGATCCTCTTCACGATCGCGATGTTCGCCGTGTACCGGCTCGGAGCCACCATCCCGGTGCCGGGGATCGACCTCGACGCCCTGCGCCTGTTCCAGGCGCAGCAGCAAGTGGGCGGCATCTACGGTCTCCTCAACTTGTTCTCGGGCGGCGCGCTCGAACAGCTGTCGGTGTTCGCGCTCGGGATCCTCCCGTATATCACGGCCGCCATCATCATGCAGTTGCTGGCCGTCGTGATCCCCCGGCTGCAGGCGCTGCAGGAAGAGGGAGAGGCGGGACGCAAGGTCATCACCCAGTGGACCCGCTATCTCACCGTCGTCCTCGCGCTGATCCAGTCGACCGGCTTCACGTTCCTGTTCCACGTCGGCACGTTCACCGGCGGTATCGACCTGATCCCGAACTACAGCCCCGGCCTCGTCGCATTGATCGTGCTCACGATGACCGCCGGCACGGCCTTCGTGATGTGGCTCGGAGAGCTGATCACACAGCGGGGAGTCGGCAACGGCATGTCGCTGCTGATCTTCGTGTCGATCCTCTCGCAGTTCCCGTTCGTGTTCGGCCAGATCTGGGGACAGACCGCCGCCGTCGGTCTCTGGTTCCGATTCTCGGTCATCATGCTGATCTTCGTGGCGATGATCGTCTCGATCATCTACATGGACCAGGCGCAGCGTCGCATCCCCATCCAGTTCGCCAAGCGGGTCCGGGGTCGGCGGGTGATGGGCGGCCAGTCGACCTACATCCCGATCAAGGTCAACACCGCCGGTGTCATCCCCGTCATCTTCGCCACTTCGGTGATGCTCTTCCCGGCGTTGATCGTGACGGCCATCCCGAGCGACGGACGCATCGTGCAGCAGATCCGCACCTGGGTGGACGTCAACCTGGGGGGCGGCGCCGGCGGCCAGATCTCGATCTGGTACGTCATCGTGCTGTTCGCCCTGATCGTGTTCTTCACCTACTTCTACACCGCGATCCAGTTCGACCCGATCAAGCAATCGGAGATGATCCAGCGGCAGGGCGGGTTCATCCCCGGCGTGCGGCCGGGTCGTCAGACCTCGGCCCACCTCGGTCACGTCCTCAATCGGATCACGTTGCCTGGATCGCTGTTCCTGGCGATCATCTCGGTACTGCCGGCGATCGCGGGTCTCATCTGGAACATCGCGATCAGCTTCTCCGGCGTGTCGATCCTGATCGTCGTCGGCGTCGCCCTCGAGACGATGAAACAGATCGAGAGCCAGCTGACGATGAGGAACTACGAAGGCATCCTGTCGTGAGGCTGCTCTTCGTGGGGCCCCCGGGCGCCGGGAAGGGAACCCAGGCGGCGCGTGTCGCAGAGGAACTCGGAATCGCCCACGTGTCGACGGGCGACATATTCCGCGCCCTCGACGAGGACACCGATCTCGGCCGGCGCGTCAAGGACATCATGGAGTCCGGCGGGTACGTGTCCGACGAGATCGTCATCGAGATGTTGGAGACGCGTCTCGCCGAGGACGATGCCGCCGACGGCTACATCCTCGACGGCTTCCCGCGCACGGTGGCGCAGGCGGAGGCGCTGGACGAGTTCCTCGGGGACGACGGTCTGGATGCAGTCGTCCTGTTCGAGATCGACACCGACGAGGTCGTGCGCCGCATGCGCGCGCGGGGTCGGGCGGACGACACCGACGAGACCATCAGGACGCGGCTCGAGGTCTACGCCGAGCAAACCGAGCCGCTGATCGGCCGCTACGACGCGCGCGGACTGGTGCGGCGGGTGGAGGCCGAAGGCGACATCGCCGAAATCACCAAGCGGGTGCTGACGGCTCTCGAGGACTGATGATCACCATCAAGTCGTCCCGGGAGTTCGATCTGATGGCCGTTGCCGGCCGCGCCGTGGCCGCCGTGCACGCCGCGGTACGTGACGCGGCGCGTCCGGGCGTCTCGATGGTCGAACTCGACGAGGTCTCTGCCAGAGTCCTCGCGGCCCACGACTGCACTCCCTCGTTCCTTGGTTATCACGGCTTCCCGGCCACCATCTGCGCCTCACCCAACGACGTCATCGTCCACGGCATCCCCACCGACTACCGGCTGCGGGACGGCGACGTGCTGTCCATCGACTCGGGGGCCATCCATGAGGGGTATCACGGCGACGCCGCCTTCACCATGGCCATCGGTGAGGTGTCGGACGAGGCTCGACGCCTCATCGAGACGACCGAGCGGGCGATGTGGGCGGGGATTGCACAGGCCAAGCACGGCAACCGGGTAGGCGACATCGGCGCCGCAGTCGGAGCCATCGGTGAGGCGGCCGGCTACGGCGTGGTGCAGGAGTATGTCGGCCATGGGATCGGCCGGCAGATGCACGAGGAGCCGCAAATTCCCAACTACGGCACTGCGGGCAAGGGCATGCGGCTCCGCAAGGGGATGGCGCTCTGCATCGAGCCGATGTTCAATCTCGGCGGGGCGGCGACCAAGGTCGACGACGACGACTGGACCGTGCGCACGGCTGACGGGTCGCTGTCGGCGCACTGGGAGCACACCGTGTGCCTCACTCCCGACGGGCCGGTCGTGACGACCCTCGCCGCCGGCGCCAAGCTGCCCGTCTCGCTCGGCTGAGACACACCGGTGGCGGTGCGCGACAATGCGCTCCGATGACCGCACCGACCGACGAGCAGCGCTTCTTCGACACCAGGGCGGCGTACACGATGTTCGTCCACGCCACCGACGAGAAGAAGGTCGTGGCGGACAGGCTCGGCCGGGAAGTCGATCACCTCACGATCCGGCAACCGGGGCTGCGGGTGTTCGACGCCGGGATGGGCGACGCCTCGGTCCTCGATCACCTGATGCGGCGCATCCACGTCGACGAGCCCCACATCCCTTGGCTCGTGGTGGCGAAGGAGATCTCCATCGAGGACCTCCGCCAGGCGCTGATGCGTCTTCCCGACCGTTTCATCGAGCATCCTGAGCTGGTCTTCGTGGTCACCAACATGAAGTTCTCCGAGGCGCCTGCGCTCCGTCCGGCGGACGGCCAACCGGTGCGGTGGACGGAGATGGCACTGCGCGGCGCGACCTCGCACGAATTCAGTGCCCAGATCCGATCCCTGTTCGACCCGCTGGCGGAGGACTGGGCGGTCGACACGAGCGCGGTGACGGGAAACCCGATTCACCGGCACCCGTCGGTGCTGGTGGTGTACCGGGAGGACCGACAGTTCATCCTCCAGTCCACCATCCCTCCCGCCACAGGCCACGACGGCGGCTACGACCTAATCCTCATGTCGCAGGCGTACCGGGCCAAGACTCCGGTGGAGCGCAAGGTGCGCCAGGTGCTCGTCCCACTGGCTCGCGCGCTGGCACCGGGCGGACGGCTGGTCGGGATCCAGTCCTACGGCGACGACCCTGGAGTCGACATCATCAAGGAAGTGTGGCCGGACGAGGACCCGTTCCCCTACGGGCGGCGGGAGATCGTCGCCGAAGCGAGGGCGCAGCTGGGCGAGGACGACTACGAGTTCGATGTCCTGGACGATGTCGAATCGATCTTCCGGTACTCCATGCATTCGATGCCATCCCAGGAGATGGAGCACATCGGAACGTCGTCGCTGGTCGCAGCCTTCTCGTCGGCCGCCTACGTGGCTCAGATCGACGAGCGGCGGCTGTCGGAGGCGATGGCCACGGGGTCGTATCTCGAAGTGACGAAGCGGGTGATCGAGAAGCATGGCGGTGTCTGGTTCCAGGACGAGAGCTTCCTGATCACGAGGCGTCCGTGATCCCCCGCTCGTCGCGCTGAGCGAGTTCCCGGAATGCATCGGGAACCGAGCTCCGCCGTGACAGGAGCACGGACGCCCGTCCCACCGCCTTCGACCCGAAGCGCCTGCGGGCGGCGTCGATCTGTTCGTCGATCATCAGCGCAGTCGCCCCGCGAAGACTTCCGCTCCGGGTCGGGTCTCCGGCGTCGAACGGCAGCTCGAGTTGGAGCCAGTTGCGGTGTTCCAGATGCGACACGCTGATGCCCACGAGCGTCACCGGACCCGCCATGCCTTCGCGGGCGGCATCGAGCAGGGGAAGCGCGACACGATGCAGGGCCGCCGTCGTCGACACCGCCGCAGGCAGCGTGGTCGCCCTGGTGTGGCTCGTCATGTCCTCGAAGCGGGCGCGCACGGTCAACGTGCGTCCGGCCTGTGCGTGCTTGCGCAGACGCGCCGACACCCGGTCGGCGAGGGAGAGGAGCACGGTGCCGAGTTCGTCCCGATCCAAGAGCCCCCGCCCGAGCGCCGACTGCGACCCGATGGACTTGCCTGCTCGGTGGACGGTGACGGCCCGCGGATCGCGGTTGTGCGCGAGCGCCAGCAGATGACTGGCCGCCCCCGGCCCCAGCCTGCCGGAGAGGACGGCCCAGGGAGTGGCAGCCAGGTCGCCGATCGTCTCGATCCCCGCCTCACGGAGGTGACGCTCGGTCACCGGGCCCACGCCCCACATGACCCTGGCCGGGAGCCGGTGCAGCCAGCGGAGCTCGTCGTCGGCCAGCACCTCGATGAGGCCGTCTGGCTTGGCTTGGCCGGAGGCCACCTTGGCGAGAAACTTCGTGCGGGCGATGCCGACGCTGATCGGGAGACCCACCTCCTCCCGGACCCGGCGGCGTATCACGGCCCCGATGTGGCGGGGCGTGCCGAGGAGATGTTCGGTGCCCGACACGTCGAGGAACGCCTCGTCGACCGAGATCTGTTCGACGAGGGGGGTGGCGTCGCGACAGATCTCCATGACTCGGTCGCTGAAGTCGAGGTAGCGATCGAAATGGCCGTCGACGACGACGGCCTGCGGACAGCGCGCCAGCGCCGCCCTCACCCCCATCGGGGCCGAGATGCCGTAGGCCCGCGCCTCGTACGACGCCGCCAGCACGACCCCGCCGCCGACGAGCACGGGTCTGCCGCGCAGCGTCGGATCGAGCAGCTGCTCCACTGACGCATAGAAGGCGTCGAGGTCGACGTGCAGTACATGAGCACCCACCGGCTCATCGTATACGAACAGGTGTTCGATAGGGCAACGGGTTCGCACGAGACACTGGGGTCGCCTACCCGGTGGCCGCGCCGTCGCACACGACCCCCTCCCCGTCCTTCAGCGATCGGCTCAGCGCAGTCGGACGATCCTCGCAGGGCACCGGCCGCCCTTCGATCCAGCGCACCAGCTTCGGCGCGGGCTCCCCCGTGAGCAGTTCGAAAGCTGTCAGCCGGCTGCGGACCTCGGTGCCGAGAGCCGGCGCCAGCGGAAGCCCGGACAGACCCTGTTGGATGACGAAGGCCACGCCTTCGATCCCGCGCTCGTTCCATGGCACGCCCCCGTCCGACCAGACCGTGTGGCCGCGAAGCTCCATGAACGCCTCCCGCGTCTCGTCCGTCAGCACCGCCCGCTCCCAGGCGTGGGCGAGTTCGTGTTCGTAGACGGACCCGACCGACGAGCAGATCGAGATTCGCCACGGCGTCGCGTTGGCTTGGAACAGCCCCAGATGTCCCCGGCACGTCCCGTCGTCGGAAGAGAAGACGACTTCCAGGTCGGGGAGTTCGAGACCGGCGCCGGCGAAGCGGGCGAGTGCAGCCGCCAGGCGGTGACGTTGGTCGGGGGAGCCGTGACGGACCGTGACGATCGGGGTGAGCGAGACGGTCATCGCGACCGGGAGGGGAGCGGCGGTCTCGTCGCGGGAGACAGCCGGCGGCGGCGACTCGCT
>CAZCRP010000069.1:0-10584 GCA_964501055.1 uncultured Acidimicrobiaceae bacterium | reverse complement strand
ACCAGCGCCGGCACGTGAATCGCGGCGATTTCAGGCATCGGCGGAAGCCCGCCGCCCGGCGCAGGTAGCCGGCGGGGAGCCGTCCCGCGGCCAGACGTGTCAGCTGGCGAGGCGAGACGTCGAGCAGCGTCAGACGCCGCGGCGGGAGCTCGTCGAGTGACATCACGTCGACCCCGGTCCGGAACTCGACCCCCTGGGAACGGGCGTAGGAGGCCAACGCCGTGGCGAGTGACCCGCTGCCCCCCTTCACCAGCGGCCAGCCGGTCAGGTGGGCGGTGACCATCAGGAACCACCCGAACGAGGCGCTGAGAGGACGCGACAGCGGGAGGAAGACGTGGGCGGCACAGCCGGCGAACAGTGCCCGGGTCGTCTCGGCGTCGAACCGCCGGGCAGTCACCGTGGCCGGCAGGAGCGCCTCGACGCCGAAGCGCGCCATGGCGACCGGGTGGCGGGGGAGACGGGGAATCGGGCCAAGCAGGCTGGTCTCGAGTCGCGACCAGTCGGACACCAGGCGTCCCATCACCCGGCGGTAGAACGGCCCGTCCGGTCCGAACGCGTCGACGGCTTCGTCGAGGTCGCGGTGCAGCACCCCCGCCCTCCCGCCGGACAAGGCATGGGCGACGGGGATGTCGGGGATCACCCACTCCAGTCCGTGCTCGGCCAGCGGGAGGGTGCGCAGATACGGCGAGAGCATCGCCATCGGGTGGGCGGTGGAGCACACGTCGTGCTTCACGCCGGGCAGTGTGAGTTCCATCGTGCGCGCCCCACCCCCGATCTCTCCGGCTCGCTCGAGCACCAGCACCGACCGGCCAGCCTCGGCGAGGGTGGCGGCGGCGCTGAGACCGTTGGGACCTGCCCCGACCACCACTGCGTCGTACCGCTCCATCTGGCCATTGTGGCGCGTGGCCGACCGGTCAGGACCGCTTCGGGCGCGGGGACCCTCCAGGCGCGGTAGATCGGGACCTCTGCCCCTGTGCGGGGGATGGCGGATCAGCGATCATCAGGCCATGCCCCCACGTGTGGTGGCCCGCTCGCAGGCTTCCTGCTGGCGACGGGCGTGTCCGCCTGTGCCCCCAGCTGGCAGGTCCACGGCGACACATCGTCGTTCGACCTGCCACCGGTCCCGGAGCCGGGTGGGGTCAGCCCGACGAAGTAGGAGTGCATCATGATCAGGAAGATCGCGGTGCTGGCGGCAGTCGTCTTGACCGCCGCCTGTGCCGCCCCCGCCGCCGGCATCGAGACGATCCGGTCCGACGCCGACCTCGACGTCACCGACGTGCCGGCGGCCGACGTGGCGGCGGTGGTGGAAGGCGACACCGAGTTCGCCCTCGACCTGCTGCGGTTGGCGGCGGACGGGGACAATGTCTTCCTCTCCCCGTTCAGCATCACCACCGCATTGGGCATGACGGAAGCCGGTGCCCGAGGCGAGACCCGGGAGCAGATTGCTGCCGTACTGCACGAGTCGCTCGCCGACGATGCCCTCCACCCCGCCCGCGGCGCCCTGCTGGCGCGGGTGAACGAGGTGGAGCCGATGCCGGACGACGCTGACGGCGAGCCTCTCACCCTGCGGGCTGTGAACTCACTGTGGCTGCAGTCCGGCTACCCGTTGCTGTCGTCGTATCTCGACGTGCTGGCTGGTTCGTACGACGCGCCTGCCCGCCTGGTGGACTACGTCGCCGATACCGAAGCGGCCCGTGCCGCCATCAACGACTGGGTGGAGGAGCAGACCGAGGGAAGGATCGAGGACATGATCCCGGCGGGGAGCGTGAACGAGCTCACCCGGCTGGTGCTCACGAACGCCGTGTACTTCCTGGGTAGCTGGCGCGAACCGTTCGCGGCCGATGAAACGGTGGACGCGCCATTCACCCGTGGTGACGGCGGCAGCGTGACTGCCCCCTTCATGCACACGGCCGGCGACTTCACCTACCTCGCCGGCGACGGGTTCCAGGCGGTCCGCCTCCCGTATTGGGGCGGGGCGTCGATGCTCCTGCTCCTGCCCGATGGGACGCCGGGCGAGTTGCTGGCCGCCCTCGACGCCGACCGGCTGATGAGTATCCGGTCGGAGTCCCGGAGTCAGCCGTTCTCCGAACTGGCGCTCCCCAGGTTCGAGTTCCGATATGACCTCGAACTCGTCCCGCTGCTCGAGCAACTGGGGATGACGGTGGCCTTCGATCCCCCCGTCGGCGATGGCGGGGCGGACTTCACCGGAATGGCCGCCGAGCGCGAGCTGTACATCACGGGCATTCTGCACAAGGCGTTCGTCTCGGTCGACGAGGCGGGCACCGAGGCGGCGGCCGCGACCGCGATCATCGTGGGCGCGACGTCCGCTCCGGTGGAGGAGCCGATCGTGCTCCGTTTCGACCGCCCATTCGTGTTCTTGGTGCAACACGATGCCACCGGGTCGCTCCTCTTCGCCGGAGTGCTGGAGAATCCGGCGGGCTGACGCCGGGCTCGTCGCGTCGTTCGATGAACTTCGCACCGGTGGGCAGGAACCACTTGACATCGCTCGACCGATACGAGATACTTCATGCTATTCGAAAAATCTCGAACAACACGAAGAAGACAGACCAAGCCGACAGAACTCGAAGAATCGACACCGCATGAGCCCCACCGACGGCAAGGACTACCGCCTCCGCCTCGGGAGCGACGACGACCGGTCCCGATTCGAGGTCGTCGCCCGCACCGAGGCGGCCTTCGACGCCATGCTCGCCATCTGGTCCGCCTTCGGCGGCGACGATCGGGTGGGTCAGCACGAGCTGGGCAAGAAGTACTTCACGGACTTCCGCCAGGCGATGCCGGAGGAGACTCTGGCCGCGATGGAGAAGGCCGGTCTCGAGGACGGATCCGTCTGGGCGACGCTGCTCACCTTCATCGCTGCCCGGGCGCCGCTGGGCGACGACGACGACTTGCTGGATTGGCTGGCCGGCACCGACGAGGACATCGCCGGTGCCATCCTGTGCGAGCTGGGGTGGAAGGCAGACCCGGAAGATCTGGAGGCCGCAGTCGCCTCCCGCGACCCCGCGGCGGTGGACGCGGTGCTGTCCACGGTCAAGAAGGAGTACCACCGCCGCTGCCTGTCGACGGTTCTGCAGATCCCGGTAGGGGAGATGGGCGCGCAGGTGGCCGGAATTCTGCGGTCGGTGATGGAGACCGCCTACGCCTCTCACCGTCAGGAGTGGGTCGCGGCGATCGCCGCGTCAGCCGAGGCGACGCGGGTGTTGGGGACCACCCTCGACCCGCACGATCTCATCGAGCGGGTGACCAGCGGTCTGGAGTTCAAGATCCCGCTGGGCACGCGACGGCTGGTGCTGGTGCCCACGATCACCTTGCGCCCGTGGACCCTCATCACCGACTTCGGGGATGCGGTGGTCGTGGCCTATGCCGTCGCCGATGAGCATCTCGATCGCGACCCGGACGCCGCCCCCGGCTGGCTCGTCCGCTTCCACAAGGCGCTCGGTGACCACAAGCGGCTCCGCATCCTGCGTGAGGTGTCGGATGGCGGGGCGACGCTCACCGACCTCACCGAGGTGTTGGGGCTGGCGAAGTCGACCGTGTTCCACCACATGGGGATCCTCCGCGCCGCCGGCCTCGTCCGGGTGATGGTTGGCGAGAGCGACGACGGTGTGAACGCCTACCACCTGCGGACGGAGGCGTTCGCAGACGCCGACATCCAGCTGCAGAAGTACCTCGAAGCCATCCTCGATCACCCCCAAGGAGCTCGCCCGTGACCAACTACTACGAAGGCTATGCGCGGGCCCGCCGCGTGCTCGATGCCCATCGGATCGACCACTCGTTCGCCGGCGAGGTGGTCAACCGTCCCCCGATGCGAATTCGGGTGGGGCTGTCGCTGGTCTCACTCGGTCACCATCTGCTGGGCGTCACCGACGCCCAGCAGGCGGCCGAGTGGCGGTCCGCCGCCTGACGGCGCCTCCCGAAAGGGGAAGGAACCGTTAGGTCCTCCACTCACCTTCCTTCCCGAACCGAGACGAGCCTCGACCCTCCGGTCGGGGCTCTTCTCTGTGCCCGGTCAGTCGATGGGATCGTCCTCCATCACCACGTCGAACCGCTCGTTGCAGTCCGCACAGCGGTAGGCGAAGGCGGTGCCCGGCTCGGGGTCCGGCTCGCCCTCGTCGGGAAGGAACGAGATCAGGTGGGCTTCGCCGAGACAGTCGACACAGGTGATCTTGTCAGGCGGTCGCATGCCTCGACCCTACCCGCTCGCTGCACTACCAGCCGGTGGGCGTCAGCCGATGGCGTTGCCCGCCGAGCGCAGGTCGGCGCAGGCCTGTACCACCCGCGCGGTCATGGCCGCCTCCGCCTTCTTCATGTATGAGCGGGGGTCGTAGGTCTTCTTGTCGCCGACGTCACCGTCGACCTTCAGCACCCCGGAGTAGTTCGAGAACATGTGGTCGGCGATCGGCCGTGTGAAGGCGTACTGACAGTCCGTGTCGATGTTCATCTTGACGACGCCGTAGCCGAGCGTCTCGTGGACCTCGTCGAGGGTCGAGCCGCTCCCGCCGTGGAAGACGAGGTCGTGACGCCCCGCCGCCCCGAACCTGGCCTTCATCGCCTCCTGGCCGTCGCGGAGGATGCTCGGTCTGAGCTGCACTGCGCCCGGTTTGTAGACACCGTGCACGTTGCCGAAGACCGCCGCCAGCAGATACCGGCCCCGTTCCCCCGTGCCGAGGACCTCGGCGGTCCGCACCATGTCCTCCGGCGAGGTGTACAGCTTGGCGCGGTCGACGTCCTCGTTGTCGATGGCGTCCTCGACCCCGCCGACGATGCCGATCTCCAGTTCGAGGATGGCGCCCACCTCCGCGCACTCGTCGAGCAGCTGCGAGGCGAGGGCGAGGTTCTCCTCGAGCGGCAGCTCGGAGGCGTCCAGCATGTGGCTCTGGAAGAGCGGGCCCTGGCCGCCGGCCCGGCGCTCCCGCGACATGGCCAGCAGCGGGCGGATGAAGGCGTCGACCTTGTCTGGCTGACAGTGGTCGGTGTGCAGGGCGATGTTCACCGGGTAGGCGTCCGCCACCACTGTGGCGAATTCGGCCAGCGCCGCCGCTCCCAGCGGCATGGACTTGTTGCGCAGGCCCGAAAGGAACTCGGCGCCGCCCGTCGACACCTGGATGATGCCGTCCGACTCCGCTTCGGCGAACCCGTTCAGCGCGGCGTGCAGCGTCTCGCTGGAGGTGACGTTGATCGCCGGGAAGGCGAAGCCCTTGGCTCGCGCCGCATCCAGCATCGCGAGGTACGTCTCGGGCGTTGCAATCGGCATGCGTCTCCTTCCGCCGTCGCGGATGAAGCTAGCCGCTCCGTGCCGGCCGTCGCCGGGGAGGCGGTGCCAGTCGACGGGTCAGAGTTGATCGTGGCAAGCCCCGTCCGGGTCGAGGGACGCCAGGTGCCTGGCGAGGAACTCGGCGGCCACCGCCGCCACCCGCCGGCTGCGGGGCGAGTTGACGGCGTCGAACGCGTGCTGCGCGCCAGGGATCTCCAGGTAGCGGACCTCCTGGGTGGACACCGCCCTCAGCGCCTCCACGAACACCCGCGCCTCGGCCGGCGGCACCAGCGAGTCATGACTGCCGTGGATCACGAGGAACGGAGGCGCGTCCGCACTCACCTGGTCGATGGGGGAGGCCTCCCGGAACCGCGTCTCGTCGGCGATCGGGTCCGCCTTCATCACCACCTGGGGGATCAGCGGCCAGTCGTGGCGGGTGCGGTGACGATTGAGGAAGTCGTAGATCCCGTAGAGCGTGATGCAGGCAGCCACGGACGTGTCGACTGCCTCGAATCCGGGCTGGTACTCGGCACGGTTGGCCGTGAGCGCGGCCAACGCCGCGAGATGGCCGCCGGCGGAGCCACCGGCCACGGCGATGCGATGTGGGTCGACGCCGTGGGCGGCGCCCTCGGTGCGAAGCCAGGCGAGTGCCCGCTTCACGCCGATGAGATGGTCGGGGAACGTCGCCTGGGGTGAGAGCGGGTAGCGAACGGTGGCGACCAGCCACCCGCTGGCGGCGAGATGGTGGATGAGCGGCCGGGATTGCCGGTGGGGATCACCGCCGGTCCACGATCCGCCGTGCAGGTAGACGAGGGTCGGCAGGGGACGAAGGCGATCGAAGTCGCGTCGGCGGTAGAAGTCCACGCCGACGTCGACGTCGACCTCGAAGGTTCCCTCGACCTCCAAGGCGGGGGGTAGTTGGCGCGCCCATCCGGTGAGGTGGACGTGGGCGGCCGGTGGGGGCGGCACCACCGGGGCATGGATCCGCAGTTGCCGCTCCGCCCGGTAGGTGCGGGCCACCAACAAGGGGAGTCCGATCACCGAGACCGCCACCAGCCCCAGACCCCAGCGACCGACGCGGTTGTCGAGCGCTCCCGCCCCCCAGGCGAGCGCGGTGACCCCCAGCCGGCTCACGAGCGTGAGGAGCGGCAGCTCGCCGTTGAGCATCGCCAGGATCCAGATCGCGGGGAGACGCGAATCGGACGACGACGGCCGCCGGAGCGCGTTGACGGTCGTGAACAGGACGAACACGCCGTAGGTGAAGTAGAGGCCTGCGATCATCATGACTCCGTCGGACGTCGTACCCGGCAAGTGAAGCGCTCCCCACGCCCAAGGCGGAACAGCATGCCGGGTAGCGTGCCAGGGTGCGCCCCTGGTCGTCGCGGTTCGTGTTCGCCACGGTGCTGGCTTCCACCATGGGGGCCGCCACCTTCGCCCTGACCTGCTACGCGGTGCTCGCCGCGGATCTGATCGCCGAGTTCGAAGTCGACCGCTGGCAGATCGGGGCGCTCGTCACCGCGATGTCGTTGGGCGGGGCGGTGATCTCGCCCCGGGTGGGGTCCATCGTCGATCTGATGGGCGCCAAGCGTTCGACGTCTGGCACCATCGTCGTCGCCACGGCGTCGCTGGTCGGGATGGCCGTCGCCCCCCGCTTCTGGCTGATCGTGCTGGCGGCGTTGATCGGCGGGCTGGCGCAGGCGATGGCGAATCCAGCCACCAACAAGCTGATCGCGCTGCATATCGAGCCGGGGCGACGGGGGGTGATCACCGGCATCAAGCAATCAGGGGTGACCGCTGCGTCGTTCCTGGGAGGGGTGCTGCTCCCTCCGGTGGCCATCGTGGCGGGATGGCGGTGGGCGGTGGCGCTGTTCGCCCTCATCGCCACCATGGGCTGGGCGTTGTCGCTCACGATCCCCACCGATCCGGCGGCTGATCGTGGAACCGGCGGGGCGGGGATGCCGCCGCTCGACTCCTACATCTTCCGGATCGCGGCCTACGGCTTCGTCCTCGGTGGGGCGGGGAGCGCCATCTTCACGTTCCTGCCCCTCTACGCCGTCGAGTCGCTCGGTCTGGGGGTTGCGGCGGGAGGTCTGGCGGTGGCGGTGACCGGGATCGCCGGCGTGGTGGGCCGCATCCTGTGGGGCCGCCTCGCCGAAGTCCGGTTGGGGACCTGGAGGTCGCTCGAGTACATCGCGGTGATCGCCTCCTCTGCCGCGGTGACCCTCGTCGCAGCCGAAGCCGTCCCGTGGCTGCTGTGGGTGGCGGCCGTGCTCACAGGGGTTTCGGCCAGCGCCTGGAACTCGGTGGGCATGCTGGCGGTCATCCAGACGGTATCCCCCGCGCAGGCGGGGAGGGCATCGGGCGTCGTGTTGCTGGGATTTCTGTCGGGTCTCGGCTTGGGAGCACCGGCCTTCGGCTACTCGATCGACCGCTTGGGCACCTACACGCCGGGCTGGGCGGCGGTGGCGGCGGTGTTCCTGATCGGCCTGGCGATCATGCGGGTGCGGGCCGTCAGGCCGTCGCCACTCCGGCCCACCGGTTGATCTCGGCGGCGAGGTCCAGCCGCTCGACGATCGCCGTCGATTCGTGCTCGCCCCAGGCCTCACGGGGGAGCATCCACATGATCTCGAATTCGTTGCCGTCGGGGTCGACGCCATAGAGACTCTTGGTGGCCCCGTGCGAGGACTCACCGGTGAGGGCGCCGGCCGCCAGCAGCTCGGTGCGGGCAACGGCGAGGTCGTCGATGGTCGGCACCTGCCACGCCAGGTGGTACAGCCCCACCTGGCCGTCGGTGCGGCCGCGGGCGTTCGGACCGAGGCCGAACAGGCCGAGATCGTGATGGTTGTCTGAGCCCGGCGCCCGCAGGAACGCGGCGTTGGCCCGCGGCTCCCGGGCGATGACCCGGAAACCGAAGACACCCTCGTAGAAGGAGAGGGAGCGCTCGAGGTCGGAGACGAACAGGACCGCGTGGTTGAGTCGGCTGATCTGCATGGGTGGTACCTGCTTGGAGGATAGAGGCCGATCCCGACCGGGAGGGGTGGTCGGGATCGGCGTGGCGGGGGAAGACTCAGGACTTGGCGGCCTGGACTTCCAGTTCGAGCGTGATCTCCTTGGAGACGAGCACGCCTCCTGTCTCGAGCGCCGCGTTCCAGGTGAGGCCCCAGTCCTCGCGGTTGATCTTGGTCGTTGCCTCGATGACCGCCTTGCTGTTGCCCCACGGGTCCGTGATGAGCCCCAGGAAAGAGGTGTCGAGGGTGACGGGCCGGGTGGTGTCGCGGATCGTCAGGTCGCCCTGGACCTCGAACCGCCCTTCGCCCAGATCCCGGATGTCGGTCGAGACGAACGTCATCGTCGGGAAGTGGTCCACGTCGAAGAAGTCGGCCGACCGCAGGTGGTTGTCGCGATCGGTGGCACTCGTGTTGACCGAGGCGGTCTCGATCGAGACCTCGACCTCGGACTTGGTCAAGTCCTCGGCCACCTCGATCTTCCCCGAGAAGGACTCGAAGGTGCCGCGCACCTTGGCGGTCATCAGGTGGCGGGCGACGAATCCGAGACGGGTGTGGGCGGTGTCGATCGTCCAGGTGCCGGCTTCCGGCTTGGTGAGGGTCTTGGTGGTCATGGAGCACTCCTTTACAAGTCATATGTTGACTGCTCAAGGACTACGGTATCAGACATTATTTGATCTGTCAATTATTGATTTCGCAAACAAGTCCCGGTACGCTGGTCGCATGTCCGTCGTCACCGATCCCCTCGAGCGCGCCGCCCGGCTGTGCGACACCGAAGCCATCCACGCCTTCGGCGTGACGGTGGAGGCCGTCACGCGTCTCAACCGTCGATTCGACCGTCGACTGCGGGCGGAATGCGGCATCACGATCGCGTGGTTCGAGGCGCTGCTCCGGATCGGGCGGTCGGGCGGCTTCATGACGATGGGTGCGCTGGCGCAACAGTTGGCGCTCACGAACGGCGGCGTCACCCGGATGATCGACAAGATGGCCGACGCCGGTCTCGTCGTGCGCGAGGCATGCGCCACCGACCGCCGGGTCTCCTACGCCACGCTGACCCCCGCCGGCATCGCCAAGTGGACCGAAGCCAGTCTCCTGCACCTCGAGGACCTCCGCACCGAGTTCGTCGGTCGCATGACGCAGGCCGAACTCGACACTGTCGTCGAAGTGATGGACCGCATCCGCCAGAGCTGATTCGGACGCGCCCCGCCTGGGTCACTCGTAGGCGATGGCGGCGAGGACGTCGAGGCGCGAGGCCCGCCGGGCGGGGTAGACGGCGGCCGTGACACCGAGCAGGGCCGCGACGAGGAGCCAGCCAGCGAGTTGGCCGAGCGGGAGGGAAAGGACCAGGTTGTCGCCGATCGCCTGTACGACGGCCACGCCGAACACCACGCCGATCGCCGTTCCGAGGACACCGCCGAAGACGGCGATGATCACGGCCTCCCAGGTGATCATCGCCCGCACCTGTGGGCGGCTCATCCCGATGGCGCGGAGGAGCCCGATCTCCCTGGTCCGCTCCACCACCGACAGCAGCAGGGTCCCGATCACTCCCAGCGTCCCGATCACGACCGAGACGGCGAGCAGGGCGTACAGCAAATTGACGATGCCGCCGATCTGGCCGGTGGCCTCGTTGCGGAACGCCTCCTGATCCTGGATCTGGATGGAGGGGAACCCTGCCAGCGCCTGCTCCACCATCCGCCGTCCGGACTCGAAGTCCGTGCCGGCGTCGAATCTGACGAGCACCTGGGCGTCCAACCGCTCGGAGAAGCCCTGTTCGAACGTGTCCATCGAGACCACGTAGGCGTTCGGAGTGCCCTCGTAGAGGGCGACCACGACCAGATCTCGTTCCCCCCCGACCGGGAACCCGATCGTGACCGTGTCCCCGAGCCCAGGGGGGTCAGACCCGGCACGGACCGCCACGGTCCCCGCGGTGAGATCCGCCAGCGACCCGGCGACGACGTCATACACCACGAGGTCGAACACCTCGGGGGTACCGGCGGTCAGGAACCTGCTGCGGTCCTCGACGACGACCTCGCCCTGCCGGAACCTCCCAACCGATTCCACCCCGTCGAGCGAGGCGACCACGGCAGCCACCTGGGGGCTGAATCCCGTCGATCCGAAGCCGCTTCCCGCCACGATGAGATCCGCCCGGAATCGGTCGGCGATGAGGGCGTCGGCGGTGGTCCTGGCACTGTCGGCGAGGATGGCGACGAGCCCGACGAGGGCCAGGCTGATCATGAGGGCGGAGGCGGTCAAGCCCGTCCGCCGGGGGCTGCGCATGGCGTTCTCCCTCGCCAGCAGGCCCGGCAT
>CAZCRP010000068.1:0-10651 GCA_964501055.1 uncultured Acidimicrobiaceae bacterium | reverse complement strand
GCGAGATCGACCCCCGCCTCCCGGTACGAGGTCATCGCCGGACGGGCTCGAGCACGAACTTCCCTTCGGCGGCGGAGATGTCGGTGGGGTAGTCGCCGGTGAGACATGCCGTGCAGAATCCGTCGCGGGGAGCGCCGGTGCCTTCGATCATCCCGTCGATCGACAGGTAGCCGATCGAGTCGACGCCCAGGAAGCGGGCGATCTCCTCGACCGACATGCGCGCCGCCAGCAACTTGCCCTGGTCGGAGGTGTCCATGCCGTAGAAGCATGGCCACCGGTAGGGGGGCGAGGAGATCCGGAGGTGGATCTCCTGGGCGCCGGCCCTGCGCACCATCTCGACCAGCTGGCGGGTGGTGGACCCGCGTACGATCGAGTCGTCCACCAACACGACCCGCCGCCCGTCGAACGTCGACGGGATCGGGTTCAGCTTCAGCCATATGCCTCGATCGCGCAGCAGCTGGCTCGGCTCGATGAACGTCCTTCCCACGTAACGGTTCTTCACCAGTCCGTCGGCGTAGGGGATGCGGGCGACCTCCGAGAACCCCTGGGCGGCGGGGATGCCGGATTCGGGGACCGGCACCACGACGTCGGCCGTGGCCGGATGCTCGCTCGCCAGGAGGCGGCCCATCTGCTGTCTGGCCGAGAAGACGTTACGGCCGTACAGGTGCGAGTCGGGACGGGCGAAGTAGACGAACTCGAACACGCACAACCCGGGATCGGCGTCGGGGAACGGCCGGAACGAGCGGAGTCCGGTGCTGTCGATCACGACCATCTCACCGGGAGCGACCTCGCGGACGAACTCGGCGCCGACCAGATCCAGCGCGGCGGTCTCCGAGGCGAGTACCCAGCCGCCGGCGGTGAACCTCCCGAGACAGAGCGGGCGGAATCCGCGGGGATCGCGCACACCCACCAGATGACCCTGGTCCATCACGACGAGCGAAAAAGCGCCTTCGAACTCCGGCAGCACCCCGAGCATGGCCATCTCCAGCCCGCGTTGGTCGCCCCGCTCGTCGTCCACCCGGCGGCTGATCGCTTCCAGCATGAGATCGGAGTCGGTCGAGGCGCGTCCCTCTCCATACCGGGCGGCGAGCACGGGCGTGTTCGTGAGGTTGCCGTTGTGTCCGAGGGCGATCGAGGTCATTCCCTGCTGGCGGTGGACCGGCTGGGCGTTCTCCCACGACGACGAGCCCGTGGTCGAGTAGCGGGTGTGACCGATGGCGATGTGCCCGTCGAGCCCCGCCAGGTCGTTCTCGTCGAACACGTTGGCGACGAGCCCCAGATCCTTGACCACGGTCACCGTCTCACCGGCAGAGGACGCGATCCCGGCGGACTCCTGACCCCGGTGCTGGAGCGCGAACAGGCCGAAGTAGGTGATGGTGGAGGCGCGCTCTCCCGGGGCGAAGACCCCGAAGACGCCACACGCCTCGCCCGGGGCGTGGAGGTCCAGTTCGGGGTGGGACTCGGGCCCGGTCACGTGGGCGGAGCATAACCCCGCTCCCGTCGATCTCCTGCCGCCTGCTTGCATGGGGCGGTGGCAGGGTGGTGCTTTCGCTGCGATGCCGCGGTCGACGGCGACTCGTGCCCGACGTGCGGCAATCCACCGACGGTGGTGGAAGAACCGCAAACTGCCGTCCCGTCCGCCCGCTGGTGGACTCGGATCCCGCGCCGCACGTGGTTCGCGGTCGGGCTGGCCCTCGTCGTGCTCCTCTACACGCTGTTCGAATCGGCGTTCCGGGTGGTCGACTGATCGAAGACGGGCGGCCGCTTGGCGCGGGCAGCCTCGACTCCCTCGACGGCGTCCGGTCCCAGCCACCCGAGGAACTCGAGCGCCAGCGAGGCGTCGAAGGCCGGATAGGCCATCCGTAGCCAGTGATTGAGGGAGCGCTTGGTCCATTGGATGGCGGTGGTGCTGCCGGCGGCGAGGCGCGCCGCGATCGCAGTCGCCTCCTCGCGCAAATCGGCGTCGTCCACCACCCGCGCCACGAGTCCCAGCCTCTCCGCCTCCGCCCCGTCGAGCGGGTCGTTCGTGAGGAGGTGGTACTTGGCCTTCGCCATCCCCATCAGCAGCGGCCACAGCGCCACGGCGTGATCGCCGGCGGCGACGCCGATGCTGACGTGCCCGTCGAGCAGCCTGGCGCTGCGGCCGGCGATCGGGATGTCCGCCAGCAGGGCGGCTGCAAGACCCGCGCCAACCGCGACGCCATTGATCGCCGACACGATCGGTTGCGGGCACTCGACGATGTTGCGCACCAGGTCCCCTGCCTCCCGCATGGTCCTGGTCGCATTCCGGTAGTCGGCCATCATGTGCTCGAGCAGGTCGAAGTCCCCGCCCGCCGAGAAGGCGCGGCCTTCGGCGCGCAGCAGCACGGCGCGTACGTCCTCGTCGCGTGCCACGTCCAGCCACACCTCGGTCAACTCGCGGTGGCCGGTGATCCCCACCGAGTTCACCGGCGGGTTGTCGAGGACGATCTCGAGCACCCCAGGGTGGGGACGCTCGAATTGGAGTGTCGTGTAGGCGTCGTAGACGGACATTCCCGCAACCTACCCGCCGGTTCGCCGGGCAGGCGTCACGCCGGGGAGGCGGTTGGGGCAGGTGTCAGCGCCGCGCCCCGGAACAGCCACACCGTCAACAGCCCGGCGAGGAGCGCGATGGCCCCGGAGAGGACGAACACCCCCCGTGTCCCGATCAGGCCGGCCGCCGCTCCGGCCAGCGCCATCGATGCGACGTGGGCGCTGCCGATGATGGTGTTCAGCGCCGAACCGATCCGGCCGCGCTTCTCGTCCGCGACCTCGGATTGGATGAGCGTGGCCACCGACGCCTGGAGAGGAGTGACCAGCCAACCCGCGCCGAAGAGGACGATCATCAGCTGCCAGGGTGCGGAGACGAGGGAGATCGCGGCGATGACGAAGCCGATGCCACCCAGCGCGATGCTCACCACCTGGGTGGGTCGGATGCGGGCAGCCAGTATCGCCACCAGTGTGCCCGATGCGACCATGGCGACCACCTGGGACGCCTCGAGGGCCCCGAACCAGGTCTCGGACACCTGCAGCTCCACCACGACGAACGGGACCATCAGGACGTTGACGGCGCCCAGTCCGAACATCAGCACCCCGGCGCCGACGAGAATGCCGACCAGGATGTGATTGGACGTGGCCAGGCGGATCCCCTCCCACATCTCGGCCAGCACCCGGCCGGGAGCATCGCTCGTACGCTCGGGTCTCGCCGGCGTCCTGATCGCCTTCTCGAAGAAGGCGGAGACGATGAAGGTGGCCGAGTCGATCACGAAGATGGGCCACAGCACGTCCGCCACCCCGGCCCACACTCCGGCGGCGGCGGTGCCGAGCAGTGAGAAGACGACCCGCGAGGTCTCCATCATCGAGTTGGCGGACAGCAGCCGCTCGCGCCCCACCACGCGGGGTATGAGGGCGCCTTTGGCGGGGTTGAAGAAGGTGCCCACCGCCGCCTGCAGGAAGGCGACCGCATACAGCAGCCAGATCCGGTCCGCGGAACCCACCAGGATGAACCCGAGGACGAGGATGCCGCGCGCGATGTCCGATGCGATCATCACCCGCCGCCGGTCCCAACGGTCGACGAAGACGCCCGCCAGCATCCCCAGCAGCAACTGGGGAAGGGCGACGGCGATGGCGGTGCCCGCCACGGCCGCCACCGATCCGGTGAGGCGCTGGGTGAGGATGAGCAGGGTGATCGTGGTGAGTCCATCCCCCCAGTTGGACATCGCCTGGCCGGCGAACAGCAGACGGAAGTCGCGAATCCCGAGCAGGGCCCTCATCGAACGCGCCTCGAACTCGGGTAGACGAGGCTCACCGTGGCCACCGCCTGCACGTCGTCGGGAAAGGGTTCGCCCCGGTCGCCCGGGTGGAGGTCGTAGCGTTCGTACAGCGCCTCGAGCTCGCCGATGAACTCGTGGAGCCGGGCGGCGTCCAACATCATGAGGCCGCGTCTGATCAGGATGGTCCTGGCGTCTCGGCGGTCCTCGAGCGTCACCAACCCCTCTTCGACCGAGCGGACGAAATCGCCCTCGGTCGCCCCGAAGATCGAGGTGATGACCGCCCGCGCCTTGTCACGCGGGTCGGCCCGGTCCAGGTACTCCTTCGAGGGTTGGAACGAGTAGGCGGCCACCTGGTAGATCTTTTCCTGCTGCGCTCCCGCCGGGCGGGTCTCGACGACCCTGATCATCCCGGCGTCCTCCATCAGGTTGACGTGGTGGTAGAGGCGGGTGCGGGGAACGCCCATCCGGTCCGCGAGTTCCGCCACCGAACACGGGGTGAGCAGCAACTCGATCATCTCGAGGCGCGTCGAGTCGGACAAGAGGTCGAAGTGCTCGTCGCTCTCGAGCCAGAACACGGCAGAGGGTCCGGCACTATTCATGCTGACTGAATGTATATTCAAGAGAACTGAATGTCAATCGATCGGTTCCCAGCGACCCTCGGCACCCGCCGGCAACCCGGCCTGCAGCCTGAACTCGCGGAGACCGGCCGTTAGCTTGATGCCACATGGCGCGCACGGGAACCGAGACATTTCTGTTCACCGACATCGAGGCCAGCACGCGCCGCTGGGCGGAGAATCCCGCCATGGCAGATGTGCTCGCCACCCACGACGAGTTGCTGCGTGCGGCGATCGAATCGGCCGGCGGACGGTGGGTCAAGCACACCGGCGACGGCGTGTTCGCGGTCTTCCCGCAGGCGTCGCGGGCCGTGGAGGCCGCCGTCGACATCCAACGATCCATGCGGCGGACATTCGTCGACGACCCTCGCATGGTCAGGATCGGACTCCACACCGGGGAAGCCGAGCAACGGGGCGAAGACGTATTCGGTCTCGCCGTGAGCATGGCGGCGCGGATCATGGACGCGGCCCACGGTGGCCAGGTGCTCGTCTCCGCCGCGACGAAGGCGGTCCTCGTGCCCGACGGTCCGTTCGATCTGATCGACCTCGGTCCCCATCGGCTAAAGGACATGGGCGATGCCCTGCACCTGTTCCAAGTGTCCGCGCCGGATCTCGAGCACGACTTTCCGCCTCCGCGAACTCTCGAGTCCGTCGATCACAACTTCCCGCTCCAACTCTCGACGTTCATCGGACGGGAACGGGAGCTGGCGGACATCGTGGCGCTCATCGCCGAGCATCGGCTCGTCACGCTCACCGGCGTCGGCGGGGCAGGCAAGACCCGACTCGCCCTGCAAGCCGCCTCGGAGCTCGTCGATCGGTTTCGAGACGGGGCCCGCTTCGTCGAGCTGGCACCGGTGAACGATCCGGCCGCCGTGCCGGTGGCGATCGCGTCGGTCCTCGGTGTCCGACACGAGAAGGGTGCCGCCGCAGGCGTCGTCGACCGGTTGCTCGACCATCTGCGCGGGATGGAGTTGCTGCTCGTCATCGACAACTGTGAGCACATCCTGAGCGCGGTGGCGACGATCGTCGAGCAGATCCTGTCGATCGCGCCCGGGGTCTCCATCGTTGCGACCAGTCGGGAAGGACTGGGGGTCAGGGGTGAGTGGATCTGGCAGGTCCCGTCCCTGACTGTCACTGCCGACGGACTCGAGTCCGACGCCATCCGGCTGTTCATGGAGAGGGCGTCCGCGGTCGGACAGCGGTTCGAGATGACCGAGGAGACGCGGTCCCACGTGGTGCGCATCTGTGAACTGCTGGACGGCATCCCACTCGCCATCGAGCTCGCCGCCGCCCGTACCAGGGTGTTGTCGCCGGAGCAGCTCGCCGGTCGACTCTCCGACCGGTTCCGGCTCCTCACCGGTGGTGTGCGGTCCGCCCTGCCGCGGCAGCAGACGCTGGAGGCGGCGATCGACTGGAGTTACCAGCTCCTGTCGGATCCGGAGCGGCGGCTGTTCGAACGGCTCGCCGTGTTCGTGGGCGGTTTCACGCTGGAGGCGGTGGAAGCGGTCTGCACGGACGAGGAGGTGGTTGACCTCGACGTGCTCGACCTCCTCACGACACTGGTGGACAAGTCGATGGCGGTCGCCGAGTTGGGGCCCGCAGGCGTGTCGCGTTACCGACTGCTCGAGACGTTGAGACATTTTGGGCTCCGCCGCCTGGTCGAACGAGGCGAGGTCGAGACGTGGAAGCGGAGGCATCTGGCGCACTTCTCGCATCGCCTCGCTGCGTTCGAGGTGCTCGGATGGAACCCCAGCGCCAATGTCCCGTGGTATGCCGCGGAACACGGGAATCTGTCCGCGGCCTTCGAGTGGGCGCCGAGCGAGTCAGCCGAGTCGGTGCCCTTGCTCGCGGCTGCGCTCTCGCTGCACCACTTCTTCACGGTCGGCGACCCTGAGGAAGCCCTCGCCCTGGTCGAGGTCGGCCTCGCTGCCGCCGAGGAGGTGGGCGACCCCGGCTCCCGCGGCCTGGTCCTCCGTCTCGAGGCCCTCCGGATGGGCGTGTTGGAGTCCCTGGGACGCGTCGAGACGCTGAAGAGCGTGTGGGAGGCGATCGAGCACCGGGTGCACGACGCCGCCGACGACGATGCGGCGTGGTGCTTGGCGCGGGCGTCGCAGACGTTTGCCTGGGATCCCGAATTCGATGTCGCCGAGGCCGCCACCCTGGCGCGGGAGGCGGTCCGGCGTGGTCAGCACCTCGGACCCGACGCGCGCTTTTCCACCCAGGTGGCGCTGGGTATCGCCCTCGCCTGGTCTGACGCCGATCCGGGCAACGCCGTTCCGATTCTGCGTTCGGCAATCGAGACGGCCCGCCAACTCGACGACCCCAGGCGGGTCAGACTCGGGCTGTCGATGCTGATCATGGCCACGATGACGGTGGACGAGCGGGAAGGTACCGACCTCACTGCCGGGGTCGAGGACGAACTTCTCGACTTGTGGAATCGAAGCGGGCGGCCGGCGCTGGAGGAGTGGGTCGTTTGGACGGCCATACGGCGCGGGATGTGGGACCTGGCCGACCAGGAACTCGACCGTGGACAGCGCGAGCTTCGCGGGCGTCGCCGGGTGCAACTGCTCATGCCCAGGGCGGTTCTGCGGTGGATGCAGGGTCGGCTGATCGAGGCCGAGGAGGATCTCGACGAGGTCGCGAGTCTTGGGCCCATTCGGCGATGGCATCACGACTACTACCCCACGAGAGCAGAGGTGGCGGCATGGCGCGGCGACCGGACCGACGCCCAGCGATGGGTCGACCGACACTTCGAAGTCACCATGGAGCCGGCGGAGGAAATCATGCGGATCGCCGGTCTGCGGGCGGTGACCATGGCGCACGTCGACGCCGGTGATCTCGAAGCAGCGCAAACTGCGCTGGGATCCATGCAGGCGATTTCGAGTAACCATCCTGTGGTCAGGACCCCGTCGGTCCAGGTCGGATCGCGCGACTTCTACCTCGCCGCGGCAGCAGCCGAGGTGACGCGCCTGACCCAGCCGGACCCGAGGGCGTGGTCGAGGGCCGGCGCGCTGGCGACCTGGACGTTCTGGGCGTGCTATTGCCGGATCCGCGGACTGGAGGCTTCCGTCGCCCTTGGCGGGGACGTGTCCGCAGAGTCCGCCGCGGTTCGCGACCAGCTCGACGAACTCGGCGCGGCCGGGCTCCTCCGCCTGCTCGACTCTCCCCGACGCACAACGGTGCTTCCCGACTGAGGTCGGATGGCGCCGCTACGTCGTTCGCGGCCGGCTCTGTCGCTCGCGGCGGGCAGGGGCGAGATGGCGGCGAAGAGCGAGAAACGGGACGAGGCCGGCGGAGGCGACAGCACAGGCGGTGAAGGCGGCGGTGGCGTAGCCGTCGCGGATCGCCCGGCTCACGGTGGGGTTGGGGATGGCCTCCGACGCGAGAACGTCGCGAACGGCTTCCACATCGCCGACGGCCGCGGCCACGACGGCGAGGATGACCGCGCCCCCCATCGCCGAGCCGAGCGTGAAGCCCTGATTGCGGAAGAACTGGTGGGCCGCCGACGATCGGCCGATCTCGGCCGGATCGCTCACCGCTCGCAGCAGGGTCAGTCCGGCATTGGTGGCGAGGCCGACCCCGGCCGCCGTCACGACCATCAAGCCGAGGATCCACGGGAGCGGCGCATCGGCGGTGACCAGCCAACCCAGCAGGCCGAGGCCGGGGGCGGTGAGCGCGAAGCCGATGCCCATCACGCTGGTCTCGGCCATCCTGTCGAGCAGCCGCGAGGAGAGGTTGGCGCCGAGCGTCCAGCCGATGACGAAGAAGAAGACCGACCAGGCGGTGAGGAACTCGGAGGCTCCGCGACCCCCCCGGACATAGAGCGTCAGGAACGTGCTCATGGCGATCGCTCCCGAGACGAGCAACGCCAGCGCCACGGCGAGCGTGGCGAACGGCTGCGACGTCAGATGGCGCATGCGCATGATCGGCTCCTTGGTGCGGCGGATGTGCACCCACAACAGCCAGCCGGTCACGACCGCCGCCGCCAGCCACCCCAACGACTGGACGCCGAGCCGGTCGACCGCCATCAGCAGGAATGCGTTCAGCGCCAAGACGCCCAGCACTCCGGGAACATCCACTCGACGCGAGTGCTCGTTCGCGATCGCCGACGGCAGCACTCGCCACCCTGCCGCCAGCGATAGGAGGCCGAGCGGGATGTTGACGAGGAAGATCCACCGCCAGTTGAGGGTCGTCAGCATGAAGGCGGCGACACCGGGACCGGCTACGCCCATGACCCCCCACACCGTGGCGTTGGCGGCGAACGCGCGACCCGCCAGGTGGCTGGGATAGACGAGGGAGACGGCGGCGATGGCGACCGCGATGATCGCCCCGCCACCGGCGCCATGGATGAGCCGGGCCGCGATCATCACGGGCATCGAAGGGACGAACGAGGCCAGGACGGCGCCGCCGACGAAGATGCCGATCGCCGCCCTGAACACTGCCCGCACGCCGTAGCTGTCGACCAGCGGGCCGGCGACCACCGCGGCGACACCCGCCATCAGCAGGTACCCCGTCACGACGAAGGGGAGCAGGTGCACGTCACCGAGGTCGGCGGCGACCTGGGGCAGCGCGGCGCTGATGGCCAGCCCCTCGAAGGCGGCGAGGGCGGTTGTGGTGTAGATGGCGATCGACGCCGGGAGCAGCTCGCGGGATAGGACGCCGGTGGGTTGGAGGGTCACAACGGGGGAAGACTACGACCGGCACGACGGAGTGGAACCGGTGGGGTGATCAGTCGCCCATGCAGACCCCGAGATGGCGGGCGGACTCGATCCACGGGTGGTCGAGGGGCACCGTCTTGCGCCGGCCGGCGACGTCCTCGAGCGGCACGGGGACCGACTGGCCGTCCTGCATCGCGATCATGACGCCCCTGACGCCGTCGACGACCGCGTCGGTGGCGGCAGTTCCGAGTTGGGTGGCGAGCAGACGATCTGCCATCGACGGGGTGCCGCCCCGCTGGACATGGCCGAGGATGGTCACCCTGGCCTCGAGCCCCGTCAGGTCCCCGAGGCGTTCGGCGAGGTCCTCGGTCGACCTCGCCTGCACGTGGTGGAACTCGTCCAGCTCGGACCGCAGGGCGCTGTCGTCGCCCTCGTCGTCGAGGGCATCGATGGCGCTGCGGAGCTCGTCGTGGCGCGTCCTGTCGCCGGCGGTCATCGCCCCTTCGGCCACCGCCACGATCGAGAAGTTGGACCCCGCCGCCTTGCGCTGCAGGATCGACTCGGCCACCGACTCCACCCGATGCGGGATCTCCGGGATCAGGATGGCGTCCGCCCCTCCGGCGAGGCCGGATCCGAGGGTGAGCCAGCCGGTGTTGTGACCCATGATCTCGGTCACCATGATCCTGTGGTGCGAGTGGGCGGTGGAGTGGAGACGGTCGATGGCCTCGGTGGCGATCCCCAGGGCGGTGTCGAAGCCGAAGGTCGTGTCGGTGGCGACGACGTCGTTGTCGATCGTCTTGGGGAGCGCCACCACCGGGATGCCCACCTTGTGCAGGCGGAGGGCGTTCTTCATCGTGCCGCCGCCGCCCAGGCAGACGAGGGCGGCCATGTCGTGCTGTTCGATGACCTGTTGGATCATGGGTCGCATGTCGATCTTCGACCCGTCCCCCATGTCCACCTTGTGGACCTTGACCCGGGACGTGCCGAGGATGGTCCCGCCGCGGGTGAGGATTCCGGACAGGGAGTCGGATTCGAGCCGGATGTGACGATTCTGGATGAGCCCGCTAAAGCCGTCCTTGAACCCGATGACGTGCATGTCGTAGCGGCGCTGGGCGGACTTGCCGACGGCACGGATGGCGGCATTCAGGCCGGGCGAATCGCCTCCGGCCGTCAGGATCCCGATCGTCTGTGCCACCGGGCGAGAATAGGCAGCCGCTGGTTCACCAACTGGCGAACAGGAATCCGTCGCCGAGCACCCCGTTGCCGTCCTCGCCTTGCCAGCGAACCACCCCCGCCCCGGTGGTGTAGATGAGGAACGTGCCGCCAGGGTCGTAGCCCCCGAGGCGTGCTCCGTCCTCGATGTCGAAGTCCCCGACCACCGATCCGGCGGTCGTCAGCACGACGCCTTCGCCGCCGCCTCCCTCGAGGCTGCGGCGCACCGCGAGCAGCTCGCCGGAGGCGCGCGTGGCGAGATCGCTCAGGGTCCAGCCCGACAACTCGGGCAACGATGTCGCGGAGGTCTCACCGCGGTCGAGGTCGAGGCTCCAGAGCGCGACCGCCTCCTCCTCCGCTTGCAGCCACCACAGCG
>CAZCRP010000067.1:0-10714 GCA_964501055.1 uncultured Acidimicrobiaceae bacterium | reverse complement strand
GATCGCGGTCGCCGACGATGAGGGAGCCGCGGCCTGGGCCAAATTCGTCGGTTGAAAGTCGACGAGGTTCTGGGCTCGAAACGGCGGCGACGATGGCGATCAAGCCTTAGGGTCGGGCAGTGTGGGGCTTGATCCATGAGGTTCTCGGGTTGTCACGTGCTGCCACGCTCGCTTTCGGGGAGAAGCGGCGTGATAAGGGGATGAGGAATCGGCATCCGGTCCATTTCGCCGATGTGAGATCCCTGAGTGATCCTCGTAGCCGCTGGACACCCGCTCTTAGTCGAACACTTCGGCTTCGGCCAGACTTGGGGCGGAGCCGTCTCTTGTTGAGACGATGGGCCTGATTCCTTCGAGCGGCCAGTCGATGCCGATTCTGGGGTCGTCCCAGCGGATGGCGCGGTCGAGGTCGGGGGCGTAGTAGGCGGTGGCTTTGTACTGTAAGTCGGCTACGTCGGTCAGGGCGAGGAACCCGTGCGCAAATCCGGGCGGGATCCAGAGCTGCAGGAAGTTGTCTTCGCTGAGCTCGTAGCCCACCCAGTCGCCGAAAGTGGGACTGGAGCGGCGGATGTCGACGGCCACGTCGAAGACCGTCCCTCTGGTCACTCGAACCAGCTTGCCCTGAGCCGCCGGCGGCAATTGATAGTGAAGCCCGCGGAGCACGCCCTTCACTGAGCGTGAGTGGTTGTCCTGAATGAAGGGAAGTGATACGCCGGTAGCTTCCTCAAATGTGCGCTGGTTGAAGGACTCGAAGAAGAAGCCGCGCTCATCGGAGAAAACATGAGGCTCAAGGATGTGGGGCTCTAAAGCGAGTGGCATCGTGCCCTCAGCCTATTGGATCACGTGAGTGCTGACCATGAGGCGGAGTCGGTTTGAGCAATGGAGAGGTGCCTTTCGCACGGTTGGGCGGATTCATGAGTAGATCCACCGATAGGTTCTGGTTCGGTCAGCGGTCAGGCGCTTGGCGGACACCAAGAACAACTCTCCATGTGTCGGCTCAAGAGGTGAATGACGACCGCGTACACTTAGTCGTATCGCAGGAGCTGTAGTCGCACCGGAAACAGCTCGCGTACCATCCCTGGCGGCAAGGATGTTCGCGTGCCGCAAGCATCCACAGCCGGAATACCGTACGGGGGAGGCGGCCCACTTCGTAGGATTCCACCTCGAGTGTTGTCTGCGATTTGATCGATGGGTGAAGGTGGACGAGTTGGCTTGGTCTTGCCATCGGTAGGTAGCCTCCCACCGAAGTTCCTCCGCCACCAGCTCCGCGCAGGTTATGCGTGGATAGACAGGGACCAGATGGCCAACTCCACCCACCCCTCAGGCGTTCATCACGACGAGCCCAACTCCGGGCGCCGTGCAGGATGGTTGGCGAAGGCTGGGCTACACCCCGAGTTCGTGGACTTCGTAGTGACTGCCGTGGCGATAGTTCTGTTCGCCGTTCCTACGGCATTCGGCTTGTCCGGCTCCAGCATCCCGCTCCTTTCAGAGAGCGGCGCTCCGGACGAGGAAGCGATCATCATTGGAGTACCTCGGCCGATCCGCAGCGACGAGTGGCTCGCATGGTCACCCATAAAGAGCGGGCAAGCTCACGCGGGTTTGCCCGACGAGCGGGTGTTCGGAATGGGATGGATCGACACTGGCAATTCGTGGAGGCATCAGGTACCGAGCCGATCACTCGGCCACGTGGTGTATTCACCGATGAATTTGCCGCTGCTGTTCCTGCCTCCGACGCAGGGCTTCGCCGGCTACTGGTGGTTGCCGTTCTTCGCCGCTTTCCTCGGCTCGTACTTCTGGTTCCGGTTGCTCGGCAGTCGTTGGAGCATCGCCGTCCCGGCCAGCCTCCTCGTCGTCACCGCTCCGGCAGCCGTGTGGTGGTCCGGCTGGCCGCTCATCGGGATAGCCCACGCCACCGTGGCATGCGCTCTACTCATGGGAGCTACCCGCAGATGGCGGGACCACCGCGTCGGAGCCGCAGCGATGATTCTGGCTGCAGCATTGGCTGCTGCCGGGCTGCCGTGGTTCTACCAACCCTGGGCAATTGTCGCCTTCCTCTTCACCGGCGGTGTGACGGCGATCTGGGGCCTTAGTACGCCGGGTCGGCGGCGGGACTTCTTCCCGGTGTTGGTCGCGTTCGCATTGCTTTTTGTCGCCGAGAGTGCTCTCTACCTTTGGCACGAAAGGGAGTATTACGTCGCACTCGCTGACACGGTCTATCCGGGTGCCCGACGGGCCGGGGGGGGCGGGGTGCGCCTGGGGTTCTTGTTCTCGAGCCTATACGCCGCGACGGTCAATGGCGTTGACGGCTCGCGTATCGTAGGAACGAACCTCTCGGAATTGTCGACTGGATGGTCGATCGCGCTACCGATCGCCGTAGGTATCGGAGTCCTCGTCCGCAGAGAGATGGCCGCGGAGGAGGAACGCAACCTGATCCGTGGGACACTAGTCCTGGCCGTCATCCTGACCTCCTGGACTCTGGTCAGGTGGCCGAAGGTGTTTGCGGTGGCAACCCTTCTGGTATTCGTGCAACCGGAACGACTTGCGCCTTTCGTCGGCTTCTTCGGCATCACCGGCCTCGTATTGCTTTGCGGTGATCGGGAGCGCTGGCAGAGACTGAGGTCTGGGCTCGACCGGGGTGCGATCGCGCTGCTCGCGGCGCTGGGCTTGGCAATCGCCGCATGGACGACCACCGAGTTCCTGGTGTACCTCGAGTCACTGTCCAGGTTGTCCGTCGTTCTTGTCACCTCGATATTGGTGGCGGTGGTCGTCTTGCTCGCATCCGGACGTGCTGTTTCGGCCCTTTGGGCGTCTGCCGTAATCTCCGTGTCGATCGCCGCATTTGTCAATCCACTTGTCGCCGGGCGAGGCGCAGTTGACACTTCACCAGCAGCCGAGGTGATCGCGCGGCTCGAAACGACCATCGCCGAACCAATTCGAGGCACATGGGCCGCTGACGACCTCATGGTCGTTGCCCTGCTGAATGGAGTCGGGGTCAATGCCCTCTCGTCTTTCAATGATCCCGTTGATGCGGAAGGGTGGCGCACGCTGGACCCATCGGGTACTTACGAGGACCAATGGAATCGTTTCGCCTACATCTACTTCCTGTGGGAACCGGGGCTCGCGGAGCCCGTGATCGAAGCTACGTACACGGACATACTCGCGGTGCGCGTCGATCCGTGTGACCCGCGCCTGACTGCCCTCGACCTCACGCTGGTCGTCAGCTCCCATGCCCTCTCCGGTCCCTGCCTCATCGAAGAGGGGACCATCGTCTGGCAAGGCGTCGCGAGGCAAGTCTTCAGCCGGACCCGATGAAGGGTAGGCCAGGCCGCTGAATGAAATCACGAACAAGGGCTAATCCGACGGTAGCCTCCGTTCAATGTTCGACATCGTCCCGATACCCCTCGCCAAGCCGAGCTTCGACGAGACAGAGATCGACGCTATACGGGAAGTTCTCGACTCCGGCTGGGTCGCGGGCCAGGGCTCCGCAGGTGCGCGGCTCGAAGAGGGGTTCATCCACTTGACCGGTACCCAGCACGCCGTGGCACTCGCCAACTGCACGGCCGCCCTCCATCTGGCGATGATCGTCCTCGACGTCGAGCCTGGCGACGAGGTCATCGTGGCCGACTACACCTACCCGGCGACGGGCCACTCCGTCATGTACACCGGCGCCATCCCGGTCTTCGCCGACGTCGACTCCCGCACCGGCCTCGTCGACCCTGACGACGTAGCGGCTGCGGTCACCGAGAGGACCGTCGGCATAATCGGGGTCGACGTCGCCGGGCAGTGTGCAGACTGGGATGGTCTGCGCGCGGTGGCCGACCGCTACGACCTGTTCCTCGTCGAGGACGCGGCATGCTCCGCAGGTGCGACTTATCGCGGCCGTGCAGCCGGCTCCCTGGCGGACATCGCCTGCTTCTCTCTGCACGCCCGGAAAGGGATCACGAGCGGCGAGGGAGGTGTCTTGGTCACGAACGACGCGGATCGCGCCGCTCGGGTCCGGAGTCTCTCCGCCTTCGGCACCCAGAGTGCCTGGGACAGGCACAGTGAGATCGGCCTTCCCATCCCAGCCTTCGTCGAGCTCGGCTACAACTACAAGCTCAGCGACGTCCAGTCCGCCCTCGCCCTGGCGCAACTCAAGAAGCTCGGCACCTTCCTGGCCAACCGTCGACAGATCGCCGAGTGGTATCGGTTGGCGCTCGACGGTGTACCTGGGATCGCCTTTCCGCACGTCGAGCACGACCGGGACCACACGTGGCAGACGTTCGCCGTCACTCTCGATCCTGAGTACCACCGGAACTCGATCGCCTCCGCACTGCGGGAGCGCGGCATCGGGTGCAACATCGGTACTTTCGCCAGCCACGTGCAACCCGTCTACGGCATGACACGCCGCTGCCCCAGATCTGCAGACCTCTTCTCACGTCAGCTCGCGCTCCCAATGCACACTGGCATGGATGAGGGCGACGTCGCCATGGTTACGGCTCAGTTGAAGGCCGCACTGGCATCCGCTTCCCATCCCGTCAGGGCCCTCGGCGGCTGAGCCCCAGTCGGAGATCGGAGACCCTGAGGACATGCCAGCCAAGCCGACTATCGCGATTACGGGTGGTGCCGGGTTCATCGGGACCCACCTCACCCGCACGCTTCTCGACCGGGGCTACGGCGTAAGGATCGTCGACAATACGTATCGGACCGCCGAGCGGGCGCTGCGTGAGCTCGAACACCTCGACGACGTCGAGGTGGTGGAGGGTGACGTTCGGTACAGGGACGCGATGGCCCGCTGCCTCCGCGGAGTGGACTCCGTGGTCCACCTCGCCGCTCTGGCGATCAACAAGTCCATCGTCGACCACGAAGAGTCGGTCGAGGTGAACCTGGTAGGTTCGCAGCATGTGTTCGCCACCGCGATGGAGCTCGGCGTGCGGCGCCTCGTCTTCGCTTCGAGCGCCTCGGTGTACGGCGAACCGACGAAGCTCCCAATGAGTGAGTCGGACACCCTCCGGCCTGCGACTCCGTATTGCATCTCGAAGCTCGCTTCGGAGCACCTGCTGCGCTTCTACGGAGGCCACACGGGCACACCCTGGATGGCCCTTCGCTACTTCAACGTGTACGGGCCGGACCAGAAGACCGATGCCTACTACACGACGGTGGTGCTCACCTTCGTCAGAAGACTTCTCAGCGGCGACCCTCCCGTGATCCAGGGCACCGGCCAACAGGCGATGGACTTCGTCCATGTGACCGACGCGGCCAGGGCGACGGCAGATGCAATCGAAAGCGCCGAGTCGAATCACGTGATCAATGTCGCATCGGGTCATTCGACGACTATCGCCGAACTCGCTCGACTGCTTATCGACATCGTCGGTGTTGACGTGGAACCGATCTTCGAGCCGCGCGAGGTCCTCGTCAGCCGCCGGCAGGCAGACATCAGCCTCGCCAAGCGTGTGCTCGGATGGGAGCCGACGGTCACCCTCCGAGACGGGCTAACCGAAGTCGTGGAGATCGTACGAAAGGAGATGGCCTGACGCGTCAGGTCGAACCGCACGAGGAGTTCGCTCCGAACACCTACAACAGCCACTCCTGGATCCTCGGCGATCCCGAGATAGGCGAGGGTACGTGGATCGGCGCGTTCACTGTCATCGACGGCTCCGGCGGTCTGATCATCGGGCGAGGCTGTGACATCAGCTCCGGTGTCCACATCTACACCCACAGCTCGACAAGGCGCTGTGTGACAGCTAGGGATTACGAAACGGTGGAGCGAGCGCCGGTCGTCATCGGCGACTTTGTATTCATTGGGGCTAACTCCGTGGTCATGATGGGGGTGACGATCGGGAGCGGTTCCATCGTGGCCGCCGGTGCGGTGGTGACCTCCGACGTACCGGCAGCGAGCGTGGTTGCGGGCACGCCGGCGCGGGTCATCGGTGTCGTCGAGCCCGACGGCAGAACCCGCATCGACGGGTCGGGTTACGGGCCGGCTTAGCCGGCGACTCTGGCGAAGAGGTCGAGGTGCCTGTCCGCGACGCGTTCCAGCACGAAGTGTTCCTCGATGAGGGCGCGCTGACCGCGTATCAGGCGATCCTTGAGTTCATGATCTCCGAGCACCATGCGTATCTCTCTCGTGATCGCGACCGGATCGTCGGGAGGGACGAGGAGTACGTCCCTGCCCGACCTCAGCTCGATGCCGAGGAAGTTGTCCGGATCCACCGCAGCCACTACTGGAACCCCCGCCGCCATGACCTCGAGGGAGGCGGTTCCAAGCCCGTAGCCGCTGAGGTCGTGGGCTTCGACGTCCGCAGCCTTCACGTAGGCCGGCACCTCGTCCTTGTCGACCCCGCCGGTCGCGATCACATTATGGCTGATGCCGAGCTCGGCAGCTCGCTCCAAGAACACCTCGTCGTACACTCGGCCGACCACAACCAACACCGCCTCCGGGTACTCATTCAGCACACCGGGCATTGCCTCGACAAGTGCAAGTCGATTGCGGACCGGGATGACATGGCCGAGCGACAGGACGATCGGGGCGTCTCCAAGCCCTAGCTCTGCCCTCACGTCACGGCTCGAAGTCAAGTCGAATCGGGTCGGGTCGACGCCCACCGGGATGGGTTCGATACGGTCGCCCGGCACGCCGTAGCGTTTAGTGATATACCGTTTCATGAGCTTGTCCATGGCGATGACATGCGGGCGTCCGATTTCCATGAATGCCCGAACTAAGGTCAGGTCACCGGTGGTGAGCACCGCGTTTGCTAGTCGGGATGGGTGCTCGAGTCTCGTGTGGACCGACAAGACCAGGGGGATGCCGCGCCTGCGTCCGTAGACGGCCGTCATGAACGTGAGGTCGAAGAATTGGCCGTGCTGGTGGATCACGTCCGGGCCGAACGAGTCGAGGAGACGACAAAGCCGTCGGAAGTTCCGGGGCGTGAATGTGAAGTTGATGTCGAAGTTGAAGGACAGCGTTGTCCTTGGGAGTATCCAGCTCCTCAGGCGCACTACATCGTAACCCCCCATCCGGTCCTGAAGGGGCGCATCGCCGTACTCTCCAGTGATAACCAGGACCTCATGGCCGGCGCCCCGGTATTGCGCTGCAAGGGCCTCCGAGAGGTGAGCGCTCCCGCCGGTCCTGGGAGGGAAGAAGTTGTTGACGACTGCGATCCGCACGGGTCAACGTGCCGATGGCGTTAGGGCCTCGGCGCGGCCGGATACCGCGCTTACATCTGCTGCAGCGAGGACACGGTGAGGCTCGAGGACACTCATCGCCTCGCTCTCCGCGTCCGCGTCACCCCTCACGAGCTGCATGAACCAAGCCAACTGCGCGGCGAGCGGCTCCCGACGGTCAACAAGCTCCGGGATCTCGATCACAGTCTCCTGCCGGTATCCGAGGCCGTCTTCCGTCAGTGAACTGTTCAAAACGTGCCGATAGATCGTGATGTCCTGGCGCACGAGGTCGAGTTCGGCCGCCATGTCCGGATTGCCGAGTGTCAACATGCGGATTTTCCGTTGGGCAATCCTGTTCGCGGAGAGAGAAGCCATCCTGTGCACGTTCTCGAATCGGAGCTGTACTTCGGCGATGTCCTCGGTACCCATCGACTCGGGGTGGACACTGAGGTAACTGGCAGTAACCGCGCTCGGTGATTGCTGGAGTAGCCGGACTGCAAGGTCGATGTCGTGGACGAGAAGATCGGCAGCCACCCCACCGCGAATGCGTGAGGCGAACGGGGAATGGCGAGTTCCTGAAAGAAACACCGGAGCGTCGATGATTCCGGCCAGGGTCAATACCGCCGGGTTGAACCGCTCGACGAAGCCAACGGTGAAAGGCAGATCGGCCGTCAAGGCTGCCGCCACGACGGCCTCTGTCTCGTCGATGTTCACACTGAGGGGTTTCTCGACTAGGAAAGGGACACCGGCGTCGATCGCCGCGGTGCACCAACCTGCATGGCTGGGGGTGGGGGAGGCGATGACCAGAGCGTCGACCGCATCGATCTCGCGTGGCACGTCGAGGGGCGTCTTATAACGGTCTTCGAGATTGCGGCTCGTGTCGTGATTGGGGTCGTGGACCCAAGCGAGCGAGCAGCCTTCAGCCTGCGAGATGACTCGCGCGTGCAAGGAGCCCATCGTTCCCCCGCCGATGAGCCCTAGCTTCACCGCGATTCCCACTTCGGCAAGGGTACGCGCTTCTCTATCGCGCCCTGTGGGTCACAGAGCGCGAGCGGAGTCACTCTTCGATCAGGCACGGATTTCACGGGGTTGCCGATCCTACAACCGATCGCGCACCAATCGATCGTTGTAAGGTCGGTCGACCCGTTTCCGATTAACATCATGGCGTTCATCCCCATCACCCGACTAGCTGTCGACGAGCGCGCTCGCCGGCTCGTCGACGAAGTGCTCGACTCCGGCCAACTCGCGCAGGGACCCATGGTCGAGCGCCTTGAGCATTTGATCGCTTCCGCCGCAGACTGCACTCATGCCATCGCGATGTCTTCGGGAACGTCTGCGCTCGTGGCAGCACTTCGGTCGCTCGACATCGGGCCAGGCGACGAGGTGATTACCAGCCCCTTCACGTTCGCTGCGACCATCAACGCCATCGTGGAAACAGGAGCCGTCGCCCGTTTCGCCGACATCGGAGACGACTTCACTATCAACCCCCAGGCCGTGGCGGACCTGATCGGTGAGCGCACGGCGGCAATCATGCCAGTACACCTCTATGGACTGATGGCCGACATGGCGCTCCTCGAGCCCCTCGCCCGCCGTCATAGGCTCGTCGTCATCGAGGATGCGGCACAGGCGATGGGCGCCGAATGTGCCGGAAGGCGAGCAGGCAGCTTCGGGGTGGGGTGTTTCTCGATGTACGCCACTAAGAACGTGTCCACAGGCGAGGGCGGGGCGGTGACAACCAGCGATCCGGCCTTCGCCGAGCGGCTGCGCGTCATGCGGAACCAGGGGATGCGACAACCGTACGAGTACCTATTCCCGGGCTCGAACTATAGATTAACCGACCTCCAGGCGGCGATCGGGATCCCGCAGATGGAGCATCTTGGGGAGATCACGAGGAAGCGACGCGCAAATGCTGAGGTCCTTTCTGAGCAGCTTCGTTCGATCGAGGGTCTCGTTACGCCATCCGAGCCTGGCGAGCGAGTCCACGTCTATCACCAGTTTACGGTAAGGATCACAGGCGAGGCACCCATGCATCGCGACCAACTGGCGGACGCGTTGCACGAAAAGGGGGTGGGCTCGGGCGTCTACTACCCGCGACCGGCCTTCGACTATCCGTGCTACAGAGAACACGCCAGTGTCATCGACTCCGACCCTGTCCCACGTGCCTTCGAGGTATCGGGACAGGTCCTGTCGCTGCCGGTACACCCAAGGCTTACGCAGCGCGATCTTGAGACGATCGTGGGTGCTGTCCACTCATCTTGGAAGCGTTGAGTCCCCTCAGCTTTTGCAAACATTGAGGCGGCGAATTTCTAGGTGCCTCGGAGGCTCCGGCCGGGTCGATCTCCAGGGTCGGCGGGGTGATGGTACTGGGCGGAATCCGGCTCGGCGCGGGCCGACGGTGTTAGCTCTAGCACCCTCGCCGGATTCCAGCCGCCGTGGAGAAGGGGGGCCCTGGCCCTGGTGGCCACCGATCTCATTCGCACCATGGGCGCGGTCCGATGACAAGACCTTGAGGGTCACGGTCCGAACGAGAGCAATCGTGAGCAATGAAGGCGCTGATCGTTATGCAGCAGTCTTTCCCCCTCCCCTCGGACGGGTCATGGTTCTCAAGCCGAGCTACTGAGGATGCGAGGCAAGGGGCCAACACCTGATGGCGTCACGATGTTCTCCTCACCCGACCTCGCAGCAGGAACCTGGCCACAACGTTTGCCTGTACTGCCTCTTCGAGCTGTGCGCGTTCCTGCTGCTCCAAGTGGAGGTCCCGCTGAAGGGTTTCCGACTCTGCCCTGAGATGCTCGATCTCGGAGTCCAGCAAGACTCGAATCTCCAACAGATCCTTGATTGTGTGGAGTCGTTTTTCGTTCTCGGTTTGAAGGTCGTCGATGATCTGGAGTCGATGTTCGTTCTCGGTTTGAAGGTCGTCGATGATCTGGAGTCGATGTTCGTTCTCGGTTTGAAGGTCGTCGATGATCTGGAGTCGATGTTCGTTCTCGGCCCGCAGGGCATGCATGGTCTGTTCTCGATGCTGCATCGAGGAGGAGGACAATTGCTCGACATGGGTTGATAGCGAGGCAACTTCTCCCCCACCGACCAATGCTTGAAACTGCGACTCGGCAGATTGGAATCGCTCCCGAAGGCTCGTAGAGACTTCGAGGCCAACAAGAGCACAAAGATCGGTGGCAAGGCCCTCGACGGTGATGTCCGGTGGCCAAGGATGACGTTGACCGGTGCTGAGAATACGCCGGGCTAGATGCCACAAAGCGCGATACTGGATCAGGGGCAAGGAGATTGGGCCAGTTGCTGACCACTCTGTATCTATGAAGGCAACGCCGCCGCCATCTCCGCGTTCGATGAAGTTGTCGAGGTTGATGTCTAGGTAGCCCGGGGGGAGGGTTCGCTCACCGCGGATGGGTGAGAATGGATGGGTCTCGCCTCCCTTCGCCTCGTTGACCCTCGACTGGACCGCTTCCAGCCAGCGGCCGAGGATTGCTGAGAGCGAGGCTCGATCCCCGACACGACAAGCCCCGACGGCGAGTTGTTCGATCGACCGGCCAACTTCGAAGGCCACTCGGTCATCGAC
>CAZCRP010000066.1:0-10896 GCA_964501055.1 uncultured Acidimicrobiaceae bacterium | reverse complement strand
CACCACGGCCTCGCCAGCGAGGCCGAGCGTCTCCCGCGACGTCGCGATCACCCGCACGCCCGGCGCGCCCTCGAGGATACGACCGACGGCGGCTGCCGCCCCATCGAGCACGTGCTCGCAGTTGTCGACGACCAGCAGGAGTTGGCGCGGCGCCAGATGTCGAACCACGACATCTTCGATGGCGGCGTGTTCCCCCGGTCGCAGATCGAACACAGCTCCGATCGCAGTCATCACCAGCCCTTGATCGGCGACCGGGGCGAGTTCGACGATCCAGGCGCCATCGGGGAACGAGTCCATCGCCCGGCGCGCGCTCTCAGTGGCGAGCCGGGTCTTTCCAGTTCCTCCCACACCCGTCAGTGACACGAGGCGGGTAGTCGCCAGCCGCTCGACGACGACGTCCAACTCCTGGACCCTGCCCACGAAGGACGAAAGCGGTTCGGGGAGGTTCGACCGGCGCACTGCTTCGGTCCGCAGCGGTTCTTCCGTCGGAACCAGGTCGGGGTGGCTCACCTCGAAGATCCGCTCGGGCTCGCTGAATCCCGAGAGACGATGCGACCCACGATCGATGAACTCGAATGACTGGCCGATCCGAGCACGAAGCAGTTCGGTGGTGACCGAGGAGACGAGGACTTGGCCCCCGTGGCCGGCCGCTGCCAACCGCGCCGTGCGGTTGAGCGTGGGACCGAAGTAGTCGCCGTCTCGCTCGTCGGCCGTGCCGGTGTGGATGCCCATCCGCACATGGAGCCGGGCACCGGGCCAGGCGGCCGCGGCCAGCGTCCGCTGGATCCAGACGGCGGCCTCGAGAGCCCGGTCCGGTGTCGGGAAGGCGATCGCGAAGGCGTCACCGGCGGTCGAGAAGACGTGTCCGTCGTGTGCGGCCGCCGCCTCGCGGCAGATCCTGTCGTGCAATGCGAGGCTCGCCGCGGTCCCCGCCGGATCCGCCTCCCAGGTCTGCGTCGAGTCGACGACGTCGGTCATCAGAAACGAAATGACACCGGTCGGAAGTCGGGTTTCCATTGCGACGAGCGTACCGGCCCGCGGCCCACGCGCTCCACCGGGACCGGGCCCCCTAGCCTGCGGTTATGGCTCGCATCTCCGTTCACGTCGACATCGCCGCCCCTCTGGAGGCGGTGTGGGGCGCGGCGTCGGACCTGGCCACCCACGATCGGTGGATGGCGGATGCCGAGTCGATCGTGTTCCTCTCCGACACGCGCTCCGGCGTCGGCACCGTGATGCAGGTGCGCACGGTGGTGGGACCCTTTCGGACCACCGACATCATGGAGGTCACCGAGTGGGACGAGGGGCGGGCGATCGGGGTCAGGCACGAGGGTCTCGTCACGGGAGTGGGACGGTTCGAGTTGGCGCCCGCGGCGGGCGGGACACGTTTCACCTGGACCGAGGAGCTCACCTTCCCCGGCTGGCTGGGCGGGCCGCTGACTGCAGCGGCGGCGAAGCCCGTCTTGTCGCTGATCTGGCGACGCAACCTCCGGGGGCTGAAGGCCCGCTTGGAGGCGGTGAGCGAGGGGTGATCGCTACAGCCGTCGCCTGCGGCGCCGGCGCGACGGGACCCGCTTGACGGCGGGCGCCTCCGGCGGTGGCGGCGGCACCCACGCCGCGAGGTCGTCCAGCCGGTCGTCATTCGAGAACATCTTGACGATGGGAGCGTGCAGCCCGGCCTGGCGGATGATGTCCTTCGCCATCTCGTGCTGATCCCACTCGACCAGCGTGACGACCAGGCCCTCTTCGCCTGCCCGGGCGGTCCGTCCAGAACGGTGCACGTACACGCGGGGATCGTCGGGCGGCTCGTAGTGGATGACCACGTCCAGGCCCTCGATGTGCAACCCCCTGGCGGCCACATTGGTCGCCACGAGCACGGGCAGCGAACCGTCCACGAACCGGGCGAGGGTCGACTCCCGCTTGGATTGCGGGATGTCGCCATGGATGGCCGACGCGTTCACACCGCCATCTCGCAGCGCTCGCGCCACGTGGTCGCAGTCGCGCTTGGTGCGCGTGAAGACGATGGTTCGGTCGAAGCTGGCAGCGATCCTGGCGACGATGTCGGGCTTGTCGAGTCGGTGTGCTTCGATGAAGCGATGGATCGACGTGTCCACCATCACCGTCTCAGACGCCACCTCGTGGCTGGCGGGATCCGTCATGTATTTGTGGACGATGTTGCGAACCTGGTAGTCGAGGGTGGCCGAGAACAGCATGGTGCGGTGATCCCCCCCGACCGCCCGCATGATCTTGTGCACCTGGGGAAGGAAGCCCATGTTGGCCATCTCGTCAGCCTCGTCGATGACGACCGTCTCCACCGCGTCGAGGACAGCCGCCCGGCGGTCGACGAGGTCGATCAGCCGGCCGGGAGTGGCGACCACCACCTCCACGCCTTCCTTTAGCCGCTTCACCTGGTCGGGCAGGGAGACGCCTCCGTAGACGGACACGAGGCGGAAGCCGCGTGCCGCCAGGAACGGTTCGATGGCCTCGGCCACCTGTGAGCACAGCTCCCTGGTGGGAACGAGGATCAGAGCGGTGGGGTGCTTGGGGCGGGCGCGCTGCAGTCGCTCGACGAGCGGGAGCCCGAACGCCAGGGTCTTGCCAGAGCCGGTCTTGGCCTTGCCGAGGACGTCGCGTCCGGCGAGAGCGTCGGGAATCACGAGGGTCTGGATCGGGAAGGGGGAGTTGATGCCCTGGTCGTTGAGGATCTGCACCAGGTCTGCGGCGACACCGAGATCCTGGAACGTGTCGACGGAAGTGGTCCTGTCGGCGGCGGTGGTCACATTTCTCCTGGCTGCGCGTGGAGCTCGATCCCGACGGGGAGAGCGGCTGGCTTCTTCCAGCTCGTTCCAGGTTACCCGCCCCGCACCCCCAACCCCTCATCGCCGCCCCAACCGTGGGCTCCCAGCTACCGCGGCGGTAGCTGGGAACCCAGGGTTCGGGAGTACCGCCACGGTTCTCCCCAGCCCACGGTTCGTCGGGTCAGGCTCCTCGGAAGTCGGGCGGGCGCTTCTCCACGAAGGCGGCGACGCCCTCCTTGGCGTCCTCGGTCCAGAAAGCCTCGCCGAACGCCGCTGCCTCGATCTCCAGCGCCCGCTCCATCGGCTGGCCGTGACCGTCGTTGATCGCGCGCTTCGCTGCGGCCAGACCTCGGGTGGGACCGGTCGCCCACTTCTCGGCCCGGACCATGGACTCGTCGAGCAGATCGTCCGGCGTGAAGACCTCGTCCGCCAGACCGATGGCGAGCGCCTCCTCGGCGGGAACGAAACGCCCCGTGAACACGATCTCCTTGCACTTCTGGAACCCGACGATCCGCTGCAGGCGCTGCGTGCCGCCGGCGCCGGGAATGATGCCCAGCTTGATCTCCGGCTGACCGACCTGGGCGTCGTCGGCGAGGAAGCGGAAATCGGCCCCCATCGCCAGCTCCAGCCCCCCGCCCAGCGCGTACCCGTGGATGGCGGCGATCGTCGGCTTCTGGAGCCGCTCCAGCCGCCCGACCGCCACGAGCAGCGTGCGGGCCATCTGCTCCTCACCCCCCGAGGCGTAGACCTCCTGGAATCCCTTGATGTCGGCGCCGGCGGCGAAGTGAGGGCTGCCCGTCACCACGACGGCCCGGATGGCGGGGTCCTCGCACTCACCGAAGGCGTCGTACAGGTCGGCGCTCAGTTCCTCGGACAGCGCGTTGACCGGCGGCCGGTTCAACCGGACGACGGCGACCGCTCCCTCAGTGGTGACATCGACGAGCGACATGGCAGGATCCTCCGTGGGTGACCTGCGGCGAGCGTAGCCGTCAGCACGCGGCTCGACCGGAGGGTCGCACCCTCCGGTCGAGGCGGTCGTTCGAGAGCCGGGGAGAGAGGTCAGCCCGCGAACGAGCGCACGAAGTCATCCACCGCCGCCCGGAACTCGGTCCAGGCGATGTCGACCTCCGAGCCGGCGTCGATGTCGACGAGCACCGCCTCGAACGAGTCCAGGGCAGCCCCGAGAGCGGTCATGTCGAATCCGGGGTCGGACTGCACCTGTGCCACGGCGTCCGACACCCGCGCCTCCACCTCCGCCCACGCCACCAACGCCGCCTGCGGGACCTCGGCCCTGTCGAGCTGGGTCGTGACGACGTCGATGGTTGTCTGGAGCTTGGCGACGGCCTCGGCGTAGTCCTCGGGGAGCGTCGCCCCGGCCGCGCCTTCGGTGGTTGCGACCGGGTCGGTGCCGGTCACGGCACCGTCCCCCACGTCGCCGGTCCCCGTCGAACACCCTGTCAAGCCGAGGGCGGCTGCCAGCGACACGGCCACGATGCGATCACGATGTTTCATGGGTCTGTCCTCCTGTCACTCCCAACGTGGTGCGTTGGACGGATGACCTACCCCTGCGCAGAGGTCGCCATACCTCGGGGTTGGTGCTGAACCGGCGTCCCTGGAGCCACGTCGAGAGCGCAAACAGCACGACGAGATAGATCGCCAGCGCCGCGATCAGCGCAAGCCGAGGGGCCTCGCCCCGAAACATGACGTCGTGGATCGCACCGATGCCGGCGGTGGCGGGCGCCAGATAAGCCACCGCTCGCACCGCCTCGGTGATCCGGTCCAGTGACAGCACGAAGCCGCTGAAGAAGATCGTGAAAAGCAGGGCAAGCATCGAGAACTGCACCGCCTGGGAGTCAGAGTCGGAGAACGCCGCGATCAGGAATCCGAGGGCGAGCGACGCCGCGATCAGCATCGCCAGCAGGCCGGCCAGCCACGCCCACGATCCGGCCATGGGGACGCCGAAGAGGAACACGAGCCCGGCGACGAGCACGATGGCGATCGATCCGGAGAGCAACGAGTACCCCAGGTACTTGCCGAGCAGCACGTCGGTGACCGTCGTGGGTCCGACTCGGAACATCTCGGTGCTGCCGAGGGAGTGCTCGCGCACGACCGACAGCGCCGCGAACGTCACCGCCAGGTGCTGGAGGAGCACGATGAGTACCGCCGGTGCGTAGAACGTGGTCATCGGGATCTCGGTTCCGGTGGCGAGACGCACCTCTGGCACGAAGGGCTGCACCGCCACGTCGGGTGGGATCTGCTTGAACTCCTCGAGTGCGGTCGTGAGCGCAGCCAGTTCCTCTTCGACTGCGTCCACCCGTTCGGCCGCGTCGGGGTCGGCGCGGTCGATTTCGGCGATGTCGGCCCGTAGCCCGGAGATGGAGCCGAACGGACCACCGCTCGCGGCGCCGAGTCCCCGGTCGAGGCCCTCGTAGAGCTGGGACGACGATGCCAGCTGCTGGTCGACGACGAGCAGCGCCCTGTCCAGTTCCAACTCGGCGCGGCGCACCTCGATGTCGTCTCCGGTGCGCAAGGCGGTGGCGTAGGCGGCAGCCGCCTCCTGCGCCACGGGGAGAGCGTCGTCGTGCTCGTCGACACGCTCCTGGCCGACCCTCGCCACCTCGGCGAGCAGGGCGCGGTTCAACTCGTCGATCGACAGCCGGGACGACACGAGGATGTTCGCCCGGTCGAATGGATCGAGCTTCGTGTGTCGCACCTCGATGATGGCGTGCTCGCCGCCCCGGATGGTGTCGAATGCATCGGATGGAGCCACCACGACCAGATCGATCTCCCGATCGAGGAGCCGCCGCGTACTCGCCTCGGCGTCCTGGGAGATCGCCACCACGTCGATGAACGGTTGGAGCGACTCCTCCAGGTCCGCCGCCCGATCGGCCAGTTCGCTATCGGCTGGAAGCACGAGCACCGTGCGCAGCGCCGGCGGCCGTGACTCGAAGCCGAGCGCGAACAGTCCCAGGATGAGGAACGGACCGATGATGAGCGACAGCACGAGTTTCGGCTGGCGGACGACGTCTCGGATCTCCTTGGCAGCGAAGGCCCCGATCCTGACGAGATGATCGCGGAGCCTCCTCATGCGGCCGACTCGTTCGCCGCCCGGTGCCGGTCGACGATTCGCACGAAGACCTCGTCGAACTCGGGGATTCTGCGCTCCACCTCGACGATCGTCAGCTCCGCCTCCCCCGCCACCCGTTGGATCTCGGCGGTGGCGGTGCCGGCATCGGCGACGACGAACTCCACCTCGCCCAGGCCGGTACCTCGGTAGGACAGCGCTTCGATCCCGTCTGCGATCTGCCGGACGTCGGCTTCGCGCACCGACCGGTCGAACCGGACATCGATGATCTCCCCGCCGTAGGCCTCGCGCCGCAGATCGTCCGGTGCCCCCTCGGCGGCGACGGTGCCCTCCGACAGGAACACGATCTCGTCGCACATCGCCGCTTCACCCACGTACTGCGTCGTCGCCACCAGCGTGGCCCCGGCCTGCCGCAAGTCCTCGAAGGCGCCCCAGAGGCTCTGGCGGAGGATCGGGTCGAGGCCGGCGGTCGGTTCATCGAGGAACAGGAGCTCGGGTTCGTGGACCAGCGCCGCCGCCAGGCTCGCGCGACGCTTCATGCCGCCGGAGGCGTCGGACAGCCGCCGATCGGCGGCATCGGTGAGCGCCACCACCTCCAGCACGGCCGCGATCCGCTCGCGCCGGCTGCGTCCCGTCATCCCGTGCATCGCGGCCGAGAACTTCAGGTTCTCCTTGATCGTGAGCGTGGGATACAGCACGCACTCCTGGGGCAGATAGCCGATGCGCTGACGGGTGTCGGGACTGAAGCGGGTGGGATCCTGGCCCAGCACCTCGAGTGTTCCCGAGTCAGGCGCGAGCAATCCGGTGAGCAGACGAACCGTGGTCGTCTTGCCTGATCCGCTCGGTCCGATGAGCCCGAGGATCTTCCCCGGTTCGACGGTGAGGTCCAGGGAGTGCACTCCCAGACCCGGCCCGAATGACTTGGTCGTGCCCTCGGCTCTGATGACAGGCGCGCCGGGCCCCAGCGGTGTGATCTCCATGACCGCACCCATTCCCACAACCGGCGTCGTTCATACCTGATTTCCTCCGGGCCCGTCGAGGTATCGGATCCGAGGAGAACGGGCAGTGATCGGTGATGATCCCGATGCGAACCATGCTCCGACTCGCGGCGGTCTTCGTGATGGCTCTCACCACCGCGGTCGCCGTGTCGGGCTGGCTCCTCCTCGGTGGCCTCGAGCGTCTGGGTGCGTCGAGCCTGCTGTCGTCGCGGACCTTCGACACCCTCCATCAGACTCTCGACGTCACTGTGGAGACCACCGCGACGGTCCGCGGTGCCATGGCGGACCTCGACCGCCTCGTCGAGTTGACCGCCGCCTCCAGCGCCACCACCGCGCAATTCGTGGACGACGCCGCAGACATCACGTCGAATCGCATCGCCGAGTCACTCGGGGCCATCGAACGAGCGATGCCGGGACTGATCGACGCCGGGACCGTAATCGACGACACCCTCTCGACGCTGTCCCTGTTCGGGGTCGACTACCGCCCCGAAGTGCCCTTCGACGAAGCTCTGCGCGACATCCAAGCCAGCCTCGACGGTCTCTCCGACGACGTGGCTGCCCAGGGCGCGACGATGCGAACGCTGGTGCCGGAAGTCGTACGGGTCGGGGAGACATCCCTTGCACTCGCCGAGCGGATCCGCGAAACCGGACGACAGTTGGCGACGGCGGAGGTGCTGCTCGGCGAATACCGCGCGATCCTCACCGGTGCCGAGGAGTCGGTGGGCTCGACATCCTCTCCGCTCCAGTTCACCAACGTCGCCCGCGGCCTGCTCGTCGTCATCGGCCTCGTCGGAGCCGCGCTGGGAGTGGCGATGTGGAAGCTCGCCCCCGCTTTGGAGGCGGTCGCCATCCGTTCGCACTTCGACGTATGACAGTACCCGCCACCGGGTAGGAGTCCCCTGAGCACCAAGGAGAGAACCCTCATGGCAGCAGTGGGCATCGTGCTGATCGCAGTCGGCGCCATCCTCCGGTTCGCCGTCACGGCCGAGGCAACCGGAATCGACCTCGACGTCGTCGGAGTGATCCTGATGGCCGTGGGAGGCTTCGGCCTCGTCCTCGGGCTGGTGGAGGGCAAGTTCCGCACCAGGAGGACAGAAAGACACGTCTCGGCCGACGGCCAGCAGGTGTTCGAGGAATCGAGGCTGAGCGGTCTCTGATCCTGCCGTCTCACTGCGGCTCAGGGTGGCGGAGGACCAGCCCGTCAACACAGCAAGGACGGATCGAACCCCGGGTATCGACCACAATGGCAGTTCGCATATGCAGCACACAGAGCATCATCTGCAGGGCAACCTCGAGGCGCCGGCCCGCAGCCGGCGCATCGTCGAGCGCTGCGTGGGAGATCACCCCCGACGGCACGAAGTCGTGCTGGCGGTCAGCGAGATCGTCACCAATGCCGTCACCCACGGTGCTCCACACACCGCCGAGAGCGGACTGACACTCGGCTTCGAAGCCGACGACAGGCGCCTTCGATTCGTCGTCGCCCATCGCGGGCCGAAGTTCGACGCCGACGTCGACCGCTCCTTCCACGGTCTCGGAATCGTGGCCCGCGTCGTCGACCGGTGGGGCATCGCCGAGCACGGCGACCACGTCCAGGTCTGGTTCGAGATCGACCACCCGCCGAACGGCGAATATGACGGCGGCGGTGGCGGGCCGGCCGGCCAACGGTAGGCTTGCCTCAGCTGCAGCCAACAGTGGATCGAACTTTGATCGGACCGACATTCGAACTCCGCTCCGTCGAACGTGACTCGCACCTCGCCTTGATCGTCAGGGGCGAGATCGACATCAAGACGGCGCCCGAACTTGAGTCGAAGCTCTCCGACGAGGCGGCGGCCTCGGGGCTCGTGGTCGTCGACGTCTCGGACGTCGGTTTCATCGACTCGATCGGGCTCCGTGTGCTGGCCACCGCCCGGGCCCGCCTCGAGGGTGACGGCGGCCAACTCGTGGTCTGCGCTCCCCCGGACTCGGCGGTGCTCCGCACGATGCGCCTCGCGGGCCTCATCGACGACTTCCAGGTGATCACTGATCCGCGTGAGCTGTCCGGGGCGGAGTGACCGGGCAACCCACGAGTCCGTCGGGTTCAACAGCCCTTGCCGCAGGGACAGTGGTCGAGGTCAGAATTCCCTCGACGCTCCGGGCTCCCTACATCGCCCGCCGCCTCGTCGGCTCACTCATCACCACTGGTTCCCGCCTGCGGTCGATCGACGCCGCGCTCCTCGCCGGTGAGGCAGTGACCGTCATGCTGGCTCGCAACGCGGACATCACCCTGCGACTGACGGAGGCTGGAAGGAGCATCCGAGTCGCCGTCAGCGCCGACGACCCCATGCGCGAAGAGCCCGATCCGATCGTGGCGACGCTGCTCGACCGCATCTCCGATCGCTGGTCCGCGGCGGCCGGGGAAATGTGGTTCGAGATCGACCTCATCAGGAGACAGGATCTCAGCGAGCTGGCCGATGAGGAGCTGTTCGCGCTCATGCCGGACGACCGCGGCGCCCGCAATGAGCTGTTTGACCGGTATGCGCCGTTTGCCGCCTCGATCTCCCGCCGGTTCCGTTCCCGTGACCAGCGCACCGACGATCTCGAACAGGTCGCCCTGCTCGGGCTCATCCAAGCCCTGGAACGCTTCGACCCTTCCGTGGGCGTCAAGTTCACGTCCTACGGCGGGCCATGGATCTCCGGGGTGCTGAAGCGCCACCTGCGTGATCACTCGTGGTCGATCCGCGTGCCGCGCTCGCTCAAGGACGATGCCCTCCAGATGACCCGTACCCGGGCCGAGCTGGCCCAACGACTGGGCCGGGAACCCACGCTCGACGAGTTGGCGGCCGCCCTCGACGTCAGCAGTGAGGACATCCAGCAGGCGATGCTGGCGGGCGACACCTACTCGCTGACCTCGCTCGACACCCCGGCGGGCGAGGACGCGGGGGACAGCATCGGGAGTCTCCTCGGCGACGACGACCCGGATCTCGCGATCGCCGAGGAGTGGCCGGCGATCGAAGCAGTCCTCGACCGGCTCTCGGACCGGGAGCAGAAGATCCTCTACCTGCGCTTCTTCGAGGATCTCACACAGTCCGAGATCGCCCCGATCGTGGGCGTGTCACAGGTCCACGTCTCGCGGATACTGAAGCAATCCCTGGAGAAGGTCAGGGTGATGCTGGAGGGTGCGGAAGCCCCGTAGGTGCGGGTTCAGCCGCCTCGCCGTCCCACCTCACCACGAGGAGTGCCGCGTCATCCCGGCGGCTGCTGCGTGCATCGATGAGGCTGTCCGCCACCTCGTCCACGTCGCCAGACGCCTCGGCGAGCACAGACGCCAGCGCCGCCATCGCCTGTTCGATGTCTTCGCCCCGCTCCTCGACGACTCCGTCGGTGAAGACGACGATCTGACTCGATGTCTTCAGTGTCACCGTGGCCTCCGTGTACTCCCCGCTCGACTCGACGCCCAGCGGGGAGCCGAGGGCGGCATCCAACGAGTCCACGCCGCCGGCCCGACGCACGAACCCGGCGAGATGGCCCGCCCGGGCGTAGACCAACTCACCCCGCTCGACATCGAGCAGTGCATGGAACACCGTGGCCATCGTCCCCGAGCCCTGCAGGGCGTCGTCCAGGGTCCGCAACTGGGCAGCAGGCGAACCTTGCGTCGCCAGTGTGATGCCGCGCAGCAGATTCCGGATCTGGGCCATCTGGGCGGTGGCCGTGGCCCCGTGACCCGCCACGTCCCCGACGGTCACGGCGATGCGGCCGTCGCCGGTCCGATAGAGGTCGTACCAGTCTCCTCCGGCCAAGGTGTACTCCGACGCGGCGTCATAGCGCGCCGCGACCTTGACCCCCGCGAACTCCGCCAACCGGTCCGGCAGGAACCACTCGTACAGACCGCTGGCGAGATCACCGTGCTCGGTGAGCGCCATCGCCCGATCCCTGGCGGCTCCCACCGCCGCCACCGCCGCCATGATCGACACGACGAGAAGCGCCAAGAGGCCGACGGTGCGCTGGCGGCGGGCCAGTTCCGCCGACTCGCACAGCCCGT
>CAZCRP010000065.1:7054-11016 GCA_964501055.1 uncultured Acidimicrobiaceae bacterium | reverse complement strand
TACTTCGCCGACCTACAGCCTCGCCCCCGCCCCGATCCCTTCCCCCAGCTTGGCGACCGCGAGCGCGAGGTCCTCAAGCTCCTCGCGGAAGGCAACAACAACGCCACCATCGCCGCACGCCTCTACCTCAGCCCAAAGACCATCCGCAACCACGTCTCCAACATCGTCAGCAAACTCCAGGTCGCGGACCGGACCGCCGCCATCATCCGCGCCCGCGAAGCAGGCCTCAGCCCACAAGCCCACGATCACGGCACACACCCAAGCGCCTGACCACGCGCGCTGATGGAAGCGTTCCGCTCGGCGGAGGGGATCGATCTTGTTCGCGGGTGACATCGAACTGCGGATCCCGAAACTACGGCAGGGAGCGTTCTTCCCTGAGATCCTCCAGCCGCGGCGGCGGATCGATCAGGCGTTGTATGCGGTGGTGATGGAAGCGTATGTGGCGAGGGTGTCGACTCGGAGTGTTGATGACCTGGTGGAAGCGTTGGGGATCTCCTCGGGGATCTCGAAGTCGGAGGTGTCACGGATCTGTGCCCGGCTCGACGAGTCGGTCGAGGCGTTCAGAAACCGACGGTTGGATCACATCGAGTTCCCCCTATGTGTTTCGTCGACGCCACCTACGTGCGACCAGTCCGATCTCACCGGGTGGACAAGGCGCTTGACTTCTCGGCACGGCGTTCGTAACATGACCACCTAGTCATATGACTGATCGGTCATAAGGAGATCATCGTGGAACTCATTGGCGAATTCTGGGATTGGGCCTGGGCGAGACATGCCAACCCTTTGAGCTGGTACATCCGACCGCTTTTCCTACTGCCGTTCGTGTACTTCGCCTATCGGCGGAGCTGGAGAGGGATCGTCGGCACCATGGTGGCGCTCGTCACCTCCATGTTTTGGTTCCCTGCACCGCAGCTCCCGGATCCACGAATGCTGTCGTTCCTGGAGGCGGAACGGGAATACCTAACCGGAGGGTGGACTCCGGGCAAAGTAGCCCTGAGCGCGCTGGTCCCGGCAAGCCTGTGGGCGCTGGGTGCCGCCTTCTGGCGACGTTCCATGGTGTGGGGTCTGGTGGTGCTCAATGCAATAGCCGTGGTGAAGACAATGTGGTCGCTGGTCTATGACGAGGGGGGCGTAGCAGTCATCGGACCGGCCCTCGTGGGACTGGTGATCGTCAACACAGCGATTGTGGCCGCCGTTCGCTGGCGACGACACCTCACCGCCGGCGTCGACGAGGCCCAGGTGCCCAGAGAACCGGCGGAGTTGAGCTGACGGTGCCTGGCCCAGCTACGTTGGCCTGCTATGCCCACGCAAACCTTCTGGAATCTGGCTCCGGCCAAGCGAGATCGTCTCATGTCGATCGCGCTCGAAGAGTTCTCCTCCAACGACTACGAGTCGGCATCCGTCTCACGCATCGTTGCGCGAGCCAGGATCGCCAAGGGGTCCATTTACCAGTACTTCGAGGACAAGCGGGACTTCTATCTTCATCTGGTGGACGAGTGCTCCAGGGTGCTGCTCGACGAGGTGACCAGGGCGGGAACACCACCTTCCGGCGAGGACGTCTTCGATCTCATCCGCTGGCAGATGACAGCCACTGTCAGAGCCGCCGCCTCCCACCCTCAGCAGGCGCTTCTGCTCGAACGCGCCTACTCGGCGGGGGCACCCCTCGTCGAGGAGATGCGAGAGCGGGCCAGGACCAGTTCGGCAGACCATTTCACACCTATGTTGGCGGCTGCCAAGCAACGCGGCGAGATCAACCCCGAAATCGACCTCGCCGTGGCCTTGTTCGTGGTCCAGGCGGTGATGAGCGCAACGGGCCGGTTCCTGGCCGCCTCTCTCGGTCTCGACGCCGATGTCGCCGACCCTGAGGCTCTCGCCACGGATGAGGCAGAAGAGATCTTCGACCAGATCATCACGGCAATCCGCCGAGGGCTGTCCGCGGCTCCTCGCTGAACCTGAACGAACTACCGACCCAGTTGGTCACGCCAGGAGGGATACTCCGGAGTCCAGCCCAGCACGGTTCGGGCCTGGGTGTTGTCGGCTCCCCGTTGCTCGGTTTGGCGGTGGATGGTCTGCGAGTCGAGCGACTCCCGCGCTTCCCGCATGGTGATGCGGGACGGGTCGGGCGCCCCCAGACTCGACGCCAGCGCTGGGAGCCAGTCGGAAGCCGGTGCCGGATCGTCGTCGACCACGTTGAACACCCCGGTCGCCGATCCTGATGCGGCCACGACGGCGGCGGCTGCGGCATCCTCGACGTGAACGAACGACGTGACACCGTTGCCTTGATCGACCAGCGGCATCGTGCCACCCCTGACGAACTCAGTGAGATCACCCGTCGGGCCCCACCAGGTGCCTGGACCGTACAGCGCCCCGTAACGCAGAACGACGGCCTCAAGACCTGACTCGAGGACCTCGTCCTCCAGCCGGGCCACAGCCCGCACCGATGCCCCCCATGGCTCGGGAGCGTCGATCCACAGAGGCGCACTCTCATCCACGACCATCGGACCCTCCGGCGCGTATCCAAAGGCGATGCTCTGGGCGACAATCCGAGCCACACCGGCCTGAAGACAGGCCCGGACCAAGTTCTGGGTCCCCTTGTCCCTTATCCGATCGTTCTCGGCGAACACGTCAGCAGCGTCCGCTTGCAGCAACGACTTGGGGAGCCGGGTCAGAATGTGCACCACCACATCGGGGGACTTCTCGTTCATCACCGAAACGACTTCATTGGTGTCGAACACATCACAGGACACCATGTCCACACCCGGAACGGGACGCCCGCTCCTACTCAGGCCGATCACCTGATGACCCAGGTCGACGAGGCGCGAGGTGACACCCGCCCCCAGCACACCGGTTGCCCCAGCCACCAACACCCTCATGAGAGGACCGTGGCCCTCACCGTGTCCTCCACTTGGGAGTGGAGAGCCACTCGGTACGCGACAAGGTGAACGATGAGGAAGAGCCCGTGCGCCGCGGTGGCGACGACACCCGGGCCAACCATGTCAGAAACTTGAAATGAACTCCAGAAGACGAGATTGGCGCCGCCCAGGATGAGATGGACTCCGCCCGCCAGAAGGTGCCATGGCGCCGGCTGCTGACTTGAGCCCGCCCAAAAAAGGACAACAGCGATGGTCATCGCCAGAGCGTGCGCTTCGAAGAAGCCGATGCTGAACGGTTGCCCCTCGAAGATGCGTGCCAGGGGTCCGGACCCAAAGTGGCCCAGGAATTCCAACACCGCCAAGACCAATCCGACCATGCCGAGGAACAGAGCGTCGGCCCAGAGGATCACTCGACTGAACGGCGTTGGAGGAGACTGCGCCTTCGATCCCACCGAGCGCGCCCGCGCCTTCGTGCTTGCCATCACGTTCGTCCTTCCGTGTCGTCCGCTAGCTCTCCCAGGTGCGACCACCCCGCCGTCCAGCGGGCTGGCTTGCCTCGCCGTCGGCACCCTCTCAGAATTCGATCATCGATCCGGTTATGACTGATCGGTCATATGACCGGATGGTCACCCTACGAAAGGCCGATTGAAAAGTCAAGTGCCCGGTGACAGGGGCAGCCCGTTGGCATTGGCGGCGGTTCCCATCCTGATGGCCACACCCTCCAGGGCGCCCACACTCCGCCGGCGCACGCAATTTCGCAGCGGCTTCCCGACGAGCCGATCCTGGGTGCGGCGGCGTCACGACCGCAGGCGACCGCAAGAAGGAGCAGCGCGGACACTGGGGTATGTGCCCGACCCGGCCCACCCCGGCATCCTTCCAGCTGGCGACGACCTGCTTGATCTCCAGCAGACCCCACATCGGCAGCAGGCGCGCGAGGCCGGTGTCGGACGGCACGGTCGTACCGACGCCCACGACGCCGATGAGCACGAGCGCGCCCTCGAGCTCTCGGGGACCCGCACACTGATCGAACGACCCTGCGCTCAATGGCGCCGGCCCAGCGCGCCAGCCGCGCCTGCTCAATGCCTGTCT
>CAZCRP010000065.1:0-7044 GCA_964501055.1 uncultured Acidimicrobiaceae bacterium | reverse complement strand
GGCGCCGGCCCCTAGTGCTCATGCGGTCGCCTCCCTCCCTGTTGTGTTGGCCGTTATCGTCGAAGGTGGTGCGAACGAGCGGTCGAATCCCCAGAACTCGGAGGTGGCCGTCGTCACGCGCTGAAGCGGGGATCGGATTCTCTTCTCGGAAGGAACATCGGCGAGGTTCACGATCTGGAACCCCCGTAAGAAGGCCCAGAAGGCACAACACCGCCGTTGGATAGTCCGCCGGACGAATATCGTGGGAAGCAGATGTTGACCTGGACTCGTCAACAGAGACCGATCGGCTCAACCGAGCAAGTCGAGACTGCGGGCGACCACAAGAGGATCAAAATGACCCGGTGAGGATCCGACCGCTGCACGCTCTTCGAGGCGTTCGGTGATGGCGAGGCCCATGTCTCGGGCTGTTGGCCCAGGCGATCACCCGTCTTCGCCAGAGCCGAAGTCTGATCGATGCCGGCAGCATCCGATCCGCGGTTAACCCACGACTGCCCGCATCATCCGGGGTATGAGCCGGTAGGGGTAGGCCGCTGCCTTCACCTCGTCAACCGTGCCGGTGGTGCGCAGGTCGAGTTCGGGACAATAGAACAGCCACGAACCCGTGGCGCCGCTATGTCCTACGAGGGTGACCGGCCGGCGGCCGGGTGCGTTGAGACGCCCCACCTTGAAGTGCATCATCCCCAGGCCGTAATGGATGAGGGGCCAGATGACCCGGTTGCGCCGCTCCGCCATCAACTCGTAAGTGGCGAGGTCGGCGAACAGCTCGCCACGCATGAGAGCGGCCAGGAACCGGAGGGTGTCGTCGGCGCTTGAGTAGAGGTCGTTGAAGGACGCCATGGCCCGGGGGATGACCAGGGGCCGGCCTTTCGACCAGAACTCGGTGGCCACCGGGACGGGATCGAGCGGTTGGGACTTGCCCGGTAGCCAGGTCTGGCGGAGGTTCAGCGGACGGATGATGCGCTGCTCGAGCGCCTCGGCAAATGGGCCACCCGTGACCTCCTCCAGGATACCGATCAGCAGCTGGAAGCCGGTGTCCGAGTAGCGGCCTCTCCTACGTTCGGCGGCCGGATCCTGCGGCGGGAAGTGATGGCGCAGCTTGTCCCGGGTGATGGCCAGGGTGTCGTCGAAACCCCAGGACAAGTCGGTGCCGTCGATGATCTGGCGATACATGCTCTGTCCGCCGTCGTGCTTGCCCATCAGGTAATCATTCAGCCCCGAGGTGTGACTGAGAAGGTGGAACACCGTGATGTCAGACGAATGGTCGACGTCCCCGATCCGATGCAACCCCGCCACCCGCTCTGATCCCAGGTAGATCGAGATCGGCGCGCCCAGATCGACCTTCCCCTCTTCGACGAGCTGGAGGACGAGGGTCGCAATGTAGAGCTTGGTGACACTGGCGATGAAGAAGGGTGTCTCCGGCGTCATCGAAGCGCCGGAGGCATCGGCAACCCCGGCCGCACCCGCCCAGCGAAACAACCCGTCTCCTCGTTCGATGCCCACGATCGCATGACCGAACTTGGGCTTCGATGCGACACGGTCGACGAGTCGCTGCAACCGCTCGGCCACCACGTCGGGAGCCTTGATCGCGGTCTCGTTGGTCACCATCCGGGTCTCCTTGGATCAGGTCACCGCTCGGGGTCGGTGACTGCCTGATAGCTCGGTTGGGCCGAGTGTGGACACGCGGTGCGGCTGGTGATAGGGCCGAACGTCACTTTCGGCGCCTCCTCGAACACGGAACGGCGGTGACTGGAGCCCAGGCCCGCTCTGGGTGTTCGAATTGATCGCGGTGTCGACGAGTTCCAACGCCACCAAGCCGCCCCGAGGACACCTCACACCCGCCGAATACGCCCCCGGGTTCAGACCATGATCACCCCGACGCCGAAACACCATGCCCACGAAGGCGGGGAAGGTCAAGGCCCACCGAGGAGGGATCTGGCGGCTTCGTTGGGCGGTCAGCGTCGTATCCGTGGCTGCCGCGACAGCGGGACCCCTGGCTCTCTGCGGTCAAGGCTTTCGGCCCTACCCGTCGCCTACTTGGGACCGCGATGATTTGGGCTCGTCGTGGGGGCGAAAGGCGGCGTGCGCGGCGGGTGCTCGTCGATGTGGCGCGTGTGAGGAGGTGCAGAATCATGACGGTGACGGCTACGGAGCCTTCCCTCGATCGCTGCGTCAACCAGCTCGTGGGCCGGCGTGGGATCCGTCATGCCGTCGTCGCCGTGGAGAGCGGCGACGGGACGTTGACTGCGGTCGCAGCCGCCGGACCCGCCCAGCCGGACGGGGCGCCGCTGCGACCCGACACACCGTTCCACTACGCCAGCGTCACCAAGCTGTACACGGCCACCGCCGTTATGCAGCTATGGGAGCAGGGCATCCTGGATCTCGACACTACGATCGGCGCCTACCTACCACTGGAATACGCCCGCGGCCTCCACCGCCTCGGCGGGATGGACCACAGCGAGGCGATCACCGTACGCCATCTGCTCTCGCACACCTCGGGGCTGCCCGACTACTTCCTGCAGACCCCTGCCGGACAGGTCAGCTTCGCCGATCGGATCGAGCACGGCGACTTCGCCTACACCGTCGACGACGTGCTCGACAGGGTGCGCCGCCTCACCCCGTACTTCCCGCCGCAAGACCCAGCGGCCGCGCGGCAGCGTGCCCGCTATTCGGACACGAACTTCCAGCTCCTCGGTGCGATCGTCGCTGAGGTCACGGGTGGGACGCTCCAGCGCGCAGTCGAGGCGCAGATCCTCGAGCCACTGCGGCTGGACAACACCTGGTTCGCCGGTCAATCACGGAGTGTGCAGCCCCGAACCCCGGCGGCCATGTGGTCGGGCGACACCGTTCTGGACCGTCCACGCGCAGTGGCCTCGATGGCCCCCGAAGGTGGGCTGATCGGCACAATCTCGGATGCGCTCGACTTCCTACGTGGCCTGGTCGCCGGTGCACTGTTCGAACGGGAGGACTCGTTCGCCTGTATGCAGGCCCGCTGGAACCGCTTCGGGCTGCCCCGTGACCGGACGGCGATCATGGCACCGGCCTGGCCCATCGAGTACGGGCTGGGTATCAAGCGCTACCGACTCCCCCGCCCACTCAACGCAGGCCGCCGGTCGCCGACGTTCATCGGTCACACGGGAGCCAGCGGGTCATGGCTCTTCTGGTCACCCGAGCACGACCTGTATCTCGCCGGCACCGTCGACCAGACGATCGCAGCAGGTGTCCCTTACCGGCTACTGCCCAAACTCGTCGACCGGCTGGCTAACTGACTTGGGTCCCGCAGGGAACAGCACACTCCGCACGACGGCCCCGGATGGGTGGTAACCACACCATGACGAGGGACCTCATGGTGAAGCGGAGGGCACACAGCTGTGAACGGTACGCTCGGGCGGATGCAGTAGCGCAGATTCGAACTCTCGATGGTGTATGCCCAGGCTGGAAGAGGCCGATATGCCCCTTGCGTGCATCGCCATCGTGTCGGAACTCCACTTCGTGTTCCGACAGGGAACGTCTGCCGCGGGAAAGTGAAGACATGAAGCGAAACAGGGACCACCGGGGCGAGAGCCGTTGCCAAGACAGCACTCCGCAGCGCGAGCACCATGGGGCGCGCACCATCCGAAACGAGTGCCAATTCGGGGCGAAGGCACATTCACCTGTGTTTGACCAGAGGCGCTACAACGTCCTACCGCATGTGCGCCAGGGCGAGATCGATCGCCTCCCGGGCGTTGAGTCGGCTGCCGAGATCCTTCTCCACCGAGAAGTCATTGCTGCCTAGGTCCGTGCGCACCTGCTCGACGACCTGGTCCTCATCAGCGACGAAGCAGGTGCCGAAGAGAAACGAAGGCTGAAGACGATCGGCGGCGCCAAGTATCCGTGCCGCGGTCACAGGATCCCTCTTGCGCAGTGCGACGGCGGCACCGACCAGCGCCGACCTCGTCGCGTAGAGATGCCCTAGATCCTGGAAGGCTTGGAGTCCTTGACGGATCAACGCGTTGGCGCGGTCTTCATGCCCGACTCTCAGGGCGAGTTGGCCGGCCGCCACGAGCTCCGCGGCGCATGGAACTCCGGCGGCGAACCGCCTTCTGTCGGCGAGGCCGGCCTCGATTCGCGCCAAACCCTCCTTCACCCTTCCCTCCAGTGCGAGTGCGCTTCCCGACACTGTCTTTTCGACGGCCGAGGCGTATGCATGAGGCAGCTCCTCGCAATAGGACCGTGCCTCCTCGCAGAGCGATGAGATCGACTCGAGCTCGTGGGCGATTGGTTCGCCCCTGTGTGTCGAGCGGAGGAGCAGAGTCTCGGCGAAACGGGTCAGCGTATAGGCCATGGCCACAGGCTCAGAGAGCTGACGCGCCAAGTCGACTGCGGACTCCGCATGTCTCACGCATTCCTCAGGATGATTGGCACTGGGGAAGAAGCTCTGCTGGAACCGGGTCCACATCAGGCCGTGGGCATGGTCGAGGGCTGCATATCGCTCCGCCGCATCTTGGAGTCGCTGGCGCCCCTCCTCGAACCGGTTGTGGTAACAGAGGTACGGACCGAACGAGAGGAGACCCAGCGCCATAGAGCTCGGTCTCACGACTTCCGGGCGCTCTTCGGCTGCCTTCACAGCCGTTTCCAACCATTCCACGCCAACTCTGGTGTGGCGCCAGCAGAGATATCCGCCGAGGGACCCGACGAGCCGAAGCGCGGCATCGACGTCCCCGCGACGCAGGGAGTCGTTGAAGGCGGAGCGGAGATCCTCGTGTGCCGCTTGCAGCTTGGGATACCACCGGCCCTCGTCGATCAGGAGTCCCCTCCCGCCGATGACGGCCAACCCGAGCGCCCAGGCCCCGTGGCGGGCGAGCAGCTGGTCGGGGTTGTCAACGAGACGATCCCAGGCGAAGGCTTGGATGGATTCGGTGAGCCGGAACCGTCGATCAGGTCCATGAGTCGAGTGTTCGATCATCGATTTGTCGACCAGCCGTTCGACGCCGGCGTCAACGTCATGCGCCGTCAGTGGCTCAAAGGCGCAAACCTCCCGCGCGGCATCCAGGTCGAAGCCGGCAACGAACACCGCCAGTCGACCGAGCAACCGGCGATCCGGTTCGTCGAGCAACCGAAAGCTCCAGTCAATCGCTGCTTCCAGGGTTCGGTGCCGGGCCAGGGCGGTGCGCCCACCTCGTTCCAGAAGTGAGAACCGATCGGCCAGCCGGGTGCTGATCTCCTGCGGGGAGAGCGTGTTGGTGCGGGCCGCAGCCAATTCGAGAGCGAGAGGAATCCCATCGAGTCGTCGACAGATGGTTGCCACCGCGGGAAGTGCGGACTGTTCGATGTGAGCACCTCTCGCCCGCGCCCGGTCGACGAACAGCTCCACGCTGGAATAAGTCTCCAGTTCGGCCGTGGGAACAGCGGTGTCGGGAACCGACAGCGATGGCACACGCCATACCTGTTCCCCCTCGACTTGGAGCGGTTCCCGGGTGGTGGCGATGAAGCGGACGCCGGGCGCCTCGGTGAGCAATCGGTCGACCAGCCGGGCGGCGGCATCGACAACGTGCTCGCAGTTGTCGAGCACGATCACCAGCTCCCGAGCCGACAGCAGTCGCACCAAGAGGTCGACCGTCTCCACGTCTGCATCTTCGGAAACCCCTCCGGCGGCGGCGATCTGCTCAGCGATCAGTTGCGCGTCATACAGGCTGCTGAGCTCCACCCACCACACCTCGCCTCCGTCTTCAATCATCGACCAGGCGAGCCGCTGGGCCAATCGGGTCTTGCCCACGCCACCGGTTCCGGTGAGGGTGAGGAGACGGGATGAGGTCAGACGGGACTGCAGCTCGGTCAATACGCCATCTCGTCCGATCAGCCTGGTCCGTTCTGCGGGAGGATGTCGGTGGGGCCCGACCTGGAGGGCGGGCTTCATCAACGTCGGATCGTTGAGGAGGATTCGATCCTCCAAGAGGCGCAACCCCGGGCCGGGCAACAGGCCCTGTTGTCCGAGGAGGTCGGACAGGCGCCGGTGGGCCGCGAGCGCGTCGGCCTGTCGGCCACTTCGATACAGGGCCAGCATCAACTGACCCCACAGGCGCTCTCGCAGCGGATGCTTCGCCACCTGCGACTCGAGTTCCCCGACGAGCCCGGCGTGATCGCCCGTGGCCAGCCGGGCCTCATTGAGGTCCTCCACCGCCCCCAGCCTCAGCTCGTCGAGGCGTTGGATCTCGGCTTGCGCAAAGGTCTCGTAGATCACCTCTTCGAAAGCCGCCCCTCGCCACAGGCTCAACGCTTCGGTAAGCATTTCAACGGCGTTCTCGGCGTTGACGTCCAGGGCTCGCCGACCCTCGGCCGCAAAGCGCTCGAACCGGTTGCAGTCGATCCCATCTGGATCGACCCGCAGGAGGTAGCCAGGCGGTCGAGTGAGCAGGATTTCAGGCTCGGCTCCCTTCTGCCGGCCCGGCTCCAGGGCTTTCCGCAGGTTGGCGATGTGGACACGCAACGTCCCCATCTCCCTCCCGTTGCGGTCCTCTCCCCACAGCGCATCGACGATCCGATCAGTCGACACCACCTCGTTGGCGTGTAGGAGCAAGAGGAGGAGGAGAGCTCGCTGCTTCGGCCCGTTGACCTCTACCGCGGTACCTTCTCTCCAAACCTCGAGGGGGCCGAGAATCCCATACTGCACGGCATCTCCTCCTCCGGTGTCGCCCTCGGACGTTATCTGAATCCTCAGCATCGGGTACCAGGAGTTGCGGTCATGGTTTCCGGCTGACAATGGGGCGGCGTGATTAATCCCGCGTTAAGGCGTCTTCAGTGGGGCCTGACCTGGACCGGGAGGATCCGAGAGACGGGTTTGTCTCGACTGCTCGAACACGTGATCGGGACAGCTCAGACGTGGAGTCGAGCCAGAGAGACGTGTCTTTGGCAGGGACCACTGGGAGTGTCATGTGCGGGGAGGCACTCCGGTCACCCGCGCTCCGTCTTCAAGAGGAGGCAGCGCTGCAAAGCCGTTCAACCGCAGCTCGAGATCGGATGTGAGGGTGAATCATTGGGTGGTGGTGGTCGGAGTGCCGATGCCCGAGT
>CAZCRP010000064.1:0-11030 GCA_964501055.1 uncultured Acidimicrobiaceae bacterium | reverse complement strand
CTGGCGCCGATGGAGCGAGAAGAGGCGGGATCGGAAGCGAACAGCCCCCATTCCTCCCAGACTGAGACCCGACCCCAACAGGATCACCATGATCGGCAGGATCCTGGTGCTGTGATCCCCGACTGCCTGGTAGGCGAAGAGACCACCGAGGAGGACGACGGAGGAGGCGACCACCGCCAACACCAGCCGCATCGCCTCCTCGACACTGGCGAACTCCCAGACATGGCCATACGCGCCGAAGATCACATTGCAGACGACATGGACCGTGACGATCAGCAGGATGGTTGCCCGGAATCCCGCCCACCAACCTGCCGACACTCCCTGGCCATCGGTCACGCGCACGACGAGCGCCGCCGTGTAGGCGACGAGGACGATGCCTGCGTCGACGGCGGCAAACGAGATGTCGGCTCTCAGTCCCGCCGCCGCCTGAGCGAGGCGAAGCCTCCAGATCCGAGGCGGCCCAGCCACATCCAGTTGCTTCCTCTTGCCCACGCTTGCCTCCGTCGATGCACTCCGTCCGGCCCCGCGCCCCACCAGGCGTCTCGACGGCCGGTCTTCTCACCCCTTGCACGTACGACACCGCGGCGCAGATCGCACCGACAATGAGTAGGTTCTACCACCTATGGCGTATTCGTGCCATAGGTGGTTCACAAGGGACGGAGGCAGACCGATATTCGCTGCACCGTGCGGGGAGGGACGATGCGGTTGCTGGTGACCGGTGCTGCCGGGTTTCTGGGACGCCACGTGGTCCGGCGTCTCCTCGCTGATGGCCACGAGGTGACCACCTACGACCTCGTCGACACCGGCCACCTGGAGGCGCGTTCGATCACCGGCGATCTGCGGGACGCCGACAGGCTCTCGGATGCCGCCTCCGGCCACGACGCCATCTGCCACGTGGGGGCGATCGGCGACGTGTACCTGGCGGCCGAGCAGCCGCACCTCGCCGCCGAGATCAACGTCACCGGCTCGGCGAATGTCGCCGCGGCTGCCCACAAGGCGGGGGCCCGCGTCATTTACGCGTCGACCTGGGAGGTGTATGGGACACCCCGGTATCGACCGCTCGACGAGGACCATCCATGCGAGCCAGACCATCCCTACAACATCACGAAACTGGCAGGCGAGCGACTGCTGCTCGCCGCCGATCGCTTACGAGGAGTCCCGGTCCTCGCCCTGCGGCTGGGAACCGCCTACGGAACCGGCCTCCGCGCGAACTCGGTCTTCCGGATCTTCATCGACCGGGCGCGGCGGGGCGACCCCCTCGTCATTCAGGGCGACGGCACACAAGCGCGGCAGTTCACCCACGCCTCCGACATCGCCAGGGCGTTCTCGCTGGCGAGCCGGTCGCAGGCGCACGGCATCGCCCTCAACACACTCGCGCCGGAGACCACAACCATCCGGCAGTTGGCCGAGCAGGTCGTCGACCGCTTCCCGACCGAGCTGACCTTCGGCGATCCACGGCCAGGCGACGTTCCATCTGCAGCGGTGGCGGTCGATCGAATCGCCCACGTGCTCGGGTGGCAGGCCGAGGTTCCCTTCGATCAGGGGCTGTCCGAGCTGATGGACGCCATCGAGGCAGGGGACTGAGACGTCGTGCCGGCCCCCGTCGTGCTCGTGCTCATCAAGGGCCTCGGGATCGGCGGGGCAGAGCGGCTGATCTCGGAGGGAGCCCGCTTTTGGGACCGACACGCCTTCGACTATCGGGTCGCATACCTGCTCCCGTGGAAGGACCAACTCGTTTCCGACCTCGAAGCTCTCGACGTGCCTGTGCGCTGCCTGAGTGGTGGACATGGGCTTGGACCCTCATCGGGGCTTCGAGTACGGCGCCACATCAGTGACACTGGAGCGTCATTGGTCCATGCCCATCTGCCGAGTGCCGGGATCATCGCCCGCACGGCGTCACCGGTTCCGGTGGTGTACACCGAACACAACCTCGCGCACTCATATCGAGCTGTGACGAGATTCGCCAATCGTCTCACCTACAGGCGAAATCGGGCGGTGACGGCCGTGTCCGAGGCCGTCGCCGACACGGTCCGTGGATACCCTGGTCCACCCGTGGAAATCGTCCCCAACGGCGTGACGGTGGGCACGGTGCCGGAGCGGAGCGCCGCGGTCCGCACCGAGTTGGGGATGGGGCCGGACCAGCCGCTCGTGGTCCATGTCGGCAACATTCGACCCGGAAAAGGCCACGACCTCCTCATGGAGGCCGCCGAGCGGCTGGCAGTGACCCGGCCGGATGCCGTCGTCGTCTCGATCGGCGGCGAAAAGCATCCGGGAGACCTCGACCGCCTCAGGGACAGGATGGTCGCTCGGGGCCTCGATGGGCGTCTGCGGTTTCTCGGCCGCCGGACAGATGCCCTTGCGTTCATCGCTGCCGCAGACGTGTACGTGAATCCGGCCGCCGTGGAAGGCCTCCCCGTCACGATCCTCGAGGCGCTGGCGCTGAGGCGACCGGTGGTCGCCACCGCCGTCGGCGGCGTTCCTTCCGTGATCGTGAACGAGAAGACGGGCCTCCTGGTCGAACCGGGCGACGCCACCGGCCTCGCAGCTGGGATCGAGCGACTGTTGACTGATCACCGCCTTGCGAGCGACGTGGCGGCGGCTGGGTCCGAACTGGTCGACCGTGAGTACGGTTTGGAACGAATGATCCGGACCTACGAGGACATCTACCGGCGGGTGCTGCGATGACATCGACGATGGAAGTTCGCCCGTACCGCACCGACGATCTGCCCGCCGTACTCGACTTGCTCCGCGCCTCCCTCGGGGAGACGGACCTCCTGCGACGCACGCCGGCAGCCTTCAACTGGAAGCACCTCGCCAACCCCTTCGGACCTTCAATCCTGCTGGTCGCCGAGGACAGCGGCGGACTCGTCGGGCTGCGGGCCTTCATGCGTTGGGAACTGACCAACCCCGACGGCTCCCGTCTGCACTGTGTACGAGCCGTCGACACCGCGACGCATCCTCGCGCCCGCCGTCAGGGAGTCTTCCGTCGACTCACGCTCGAAGCAGTCGACGCCGCCCGCGACGCCGGCACCCACCTCATCTTCAACACACCGAATCCCCGGTCGGGCGCCGGTTACCTCTCGATGGGATGGGTCGAAGTGGGCGGGATCGGGGTGATGGTCCGGCCGCGTCCGAGCGGCCTGGTCCGGCGCGCCACCAGCCGACCAGACGTCACGCGGGCCGATCCATGGGACGGCCGAAGCGTTGCGGACCGTCCACCGCTCGGATTCCGGACCCCTCGCACCGCCGACTACTTGCGCTGGCGGTTCACAGACCATCCAACCGCCGGCTATGGAGTGGTTGATGCCGAGGGCGGTGCAGCCGTGGTGCGACCCAACCTGCGCCGGGGTCGACCCGAGCTGGTCGTCTCAGACCTGTTCGGCGAGACGGCAGGCCGAGCGGTGCGGCGCGCGGCGCATCAGACGCACGCCGCCTATCTGGTTGGATGGTTCTCCCCTGGCACGCCGGAACGACGGGCCGCCGTCGCGGGCGGGATGATCCCTGTGCCCGGGATCCGCTCGCTCACCCTTCTCGCTCGTCCGCTGCGCACCGACCTCCCAATGGATGTTGCCGACCTCCGATCCTGGGATCTGGCCATCAGCGACCTGGAGTTGCTGTGAGGCGCTCCCTACCGGTGTTGGTCGCTGGCGCGGGAGCCGTGACTGTTGCCCTGCTGGCAGGCACCGGGACGGCGCAGATGGGCACTGTGATCCTCGTCTTCGTGTTGATTGTGGTGATCGTGCCGATCGGCTGGCGGCTCACCGGCGACCGGGACCCATGGCTGTGGTGGGTGGTTGCTCTGGGGTTCGCCGCCAAGCTCACCGGATCGAGCCTCCGGTACTGGGTTCTCGTCTCGCAGTACGGAGGGGTAGGGGACGCCGCCGGATACCACGGGCGCGGCAGCCAGATCGCCGAGTCCTGGCGAACGCTCCAGGTTCCCGCCCTCGACGGATCGATGAGCGTCGGCACGCAGGTGACCCGCTGGGTCACCGGTCTCCTGTACGCCCCCTACCAGCCCACCATGCTGGGCGGATTCTTCCTGTTCGGGGCCCTCGCCTTCCTCGGACAGTTGCTCTTCTACGCCGCCTTCCGACGGACCGTGCCCGCCGGCAATCTCAAGGTGTACGCCTTCTTCATCTTCTTCCTGCCGGCCCTCGTCTTCTGGCCGTCGAGCATCGGCAAAGAGTCCCTGATGCTTCTCTACCTCGGCACGACCGCCTACGGGCTGGCCCGGACATTGGACGGATTCCGACCAGTGTGGCTGTTGGTCGCGGCCGCCGGCATCGGGGGAGCGGGACTCATACGGCCGCACATCGCAGCCCTCCTCGCCGCCGCGTTTACCGTCGCCGTCGTCGCCGGCCGCAGTCGGTTGACGTGGTGGGGATTGTTCAGGCGCCTCGCCGTGCTTGGGGTGGGGGTGGCGCTGGTGGTGGTCAGCCTCGGCACCTTCGGTGATCGCTACGGCGTGGAAGCTGCAGACGACGTCGACCCGTTCCTCGGCGAACTCCAGCGACGCACGCAGCAGGGCGGCTCATCGGTGGAAGGCGAGGCGGTGCTGTCCCTCACCCAGCTCCCAGGCGGAACGCTCCGGGTGCTCTTCCGCCCGCTCCCCCACGAGGCAAACAATCCGCAGGCGCTGGCAAGTGCCCTGGAGAGCTCGGCCCTCCTCGCCGTCATCATCTGGAAGCTCCCGGCGATGGTCCGCCGCATCCGCCGCATCCGCACGCCCTACCTGCTGATGAGCTTCGCCTTCACGGCGGGTTTCACGGTCGCGTTCTCCGCCGTGTTCAACCTGGGAATCCTTGCCCGCCAGCGCTCCCAGGTACTGCCATTCCTGCTCGCCGTGCTCGTCGGTCTCGGGTGGGAGTCCCGATCGGCGGGCAGCACCACCGAGGTTTCCGATCCTGAGCTGGTGACCGCGTGAAGCCGGCCATCCTCGGCGGTGACCCAGCCTTCGATCCACCGCTCGCGTTCGCCCGCCCCACCATCGAAGACCCTGGACGGGTGCTGGCCATGGTGGAGCAGAGCCTGGCATCGGGGATGCTCACCAACGGGCCGCTCGTGCGCCGCTTGGAGGAGACGGCAGCCGACCACTTCGGTGCCCGGTACTGCGTGGCAGTCGCGTCGTGCACGCTGGGGCTGACATTGGTCATCCAGGCGCTCGACGTGAAGGGGCCGGTGGCGCTGCCGTCCTTCACCTTCTCCGCCACAGCGCACGCGGTTCGATGGAACGGTCTCCCTCCCGCGTTCGCGGACTGCGACCCGGTGAGTTGGACGCTCCGACCCGAGGACGTGCCCTCCGGTGCAGAGCTCATCATCGGCGTCCACGTTTCGGGAGTGCCCTGTGACGTGACCGGTCTCGAGACGCTCGCCGGGACCACGGGCGCCGCCCTGATCTTCGACGCCGCCCACGGCGCGGGCTCGCTGATCGATGCCGGCGAGGGACCCGTCCCGCTGGGACGCTTCGGCCAAGCCGAGGTGTTCAGCCTGACCCCCACCAAGGTGCTGTCAGGGGCGGAAGGGGGACTGGTCGTCACTGATGACGCCGACCTCGCCGCCCAGCTGCGCATTGCCCGTGACTACGGCAATCCCGGTGACTACGACACCCGCTTCGCGGGGCTCAACGCCCGACTCTCGGAGTTGCACGCCGCGCTGGCACTTGCCTCGCTCGACCACCTGGAGGCTCGGGTCAGCCACCGCAACCGAGTGGCCGACCACTACCGGGAGCTGCTGGGCGAGCTCCCCGGTGTCCGATTCCAGCATGTGCCACCGGCTGCCCGCAGCTCGTACAAGGACTTCACGATCCTTCTCGAGGGTGAGGCGTTCGGGGCGAGCCGGGACGCGGTGGTCCGTGCCCTCCGCGCCGAGGGCGTCGACACTCGCCCCTACTACTCGCCACCCGTGCACCGCCAGGTCGCCTACCGCGAGGTCACCACCCCCGAGCTGCCGGTGACAGATCAGTTGGCGAACCAGGTGATCAGCCTGCCGATATGGAGCCACCTGCCACTCGAGGCAGTCGAGCGCATCGGCGACGCGATGGACCGGATCCACCGCCACGCCGACGAGGTCGGACACCCGGGTTGAGCTCCCGCTTCACCGTACGAGCGGTTTCGCCGGGACGCCGACCACGGTCGAACCCGCGGCGACGGCACGCGTGACACACGCCCCGGCCCCGATCACCGCATCATCGCCGACGACGAGAGGCTCTTCCTTCGTGCCGTTGACGAAAGTCGCCCCCGTGCCGACATAGACACGGCGGCCAACATGCACCCATCCGGACACGTGCACCCCGGGAGCGAGCGTCGTGAAGTCGCCCAGAATCACGTCGTGGCCGATGGTGCAGTCCAGGTTGATCTGCACGTGCCGCCCCAACCTGATGTTGGTGGTGAGGATGTTGCCTGCACAGATGACCGTGCCGTCCCCCACCTCGACCCAGCGCGACAGTTCTGTTCGGGGATGGATGATCGTGGCTGCGGCCATCCCTGCCTGTTCGGCCCGTGTGACGATTCCTTCGCGGATGGAGGGCGTACCGACCCCGCCGACGACCGAGGCATCCGGGAAGGCGTTTCTGGCACTGTCGAAGCCCATGACATCGATGCCGTTCATCGTGGTGCCGTGCGTGGCGGGGTCATCGTCGATGAAACAGACGACGTCGAAATCCTCGCAGGCTTCGACCAGCCAGGCGATCTCGCGGGCGAAGCCCCCCGCCCCATACACCGCAATCGGAGCCGTCACTCGTCCTCCTCCTCTCCGGGCGACCCCATGAACTCCGAAACGGTCTCCCGACCCGGCTCGTTGATGCCGGTGCGACGAACCACCGCGGCGAACGTCATCGCCAGGATCTGCAGATCGAGCCTGAGGGACCAGTTCTCCACGTACCAGACATCCAGTTCGAGCTTCTCCTCCCACGTGATGGCATTGCGGCCGCGCACTTGTGCCCACCCTGTGATCCCCGGCTTCATGTCGTGCCGGCGGCGCTGACGAGCGCTGTAACGATCGAGGTAGTCCACCAGGAGCGGTCGCGGACCCACGAGACTCATCTCGCCGCGCAGGACGTTCAGGAGCTCCGGAAGCTCGTCGAGGCTGGAGCGCCGCAAGGCGACTCCCAATCGGGTGAGCCGCTCGCTGTCGGGAAGCAGGTTCCCGTCCGGATCCACTGCATCGGACATCGTTCGAAACTTGACGAGCGTGAATGGCCGGCCGTGGAGCCCCGGCCGCTCTTGACGGAAGATCACGGGCTGACCGATGAACACCCGAACCATGACTGCGACCACCGCCATCACGGGCGCCAGCAGCACCATCAACGTCAGCGAGACCAGCACGTCCACTGCTCGCTTGAGAGCTCGCCCGAGCCTCCCGCCCGTGGAACGCTCCGCACGGACTGACCGATAGGAGCCCATCACGGCCTCCACCACCCGCCGCTCATCGAAACGCTCCCTGGCGATGCGGCGTCCTTCGGCGCCCATTGCGAGCCGCTCTTCCGGATCGTCGGCCAGGCGCTGAATGGCCGCGACCAGGGACGCGGGGTCTGCCACACCCACCAGGAGGCCGTTGACACCGGACTCCACGACCTCTCGGCAACCGCGAATGTCGGTGGCCACGACCGGCAGGCCCATCGCGGCCGCTTCCATCGCCGCACGCGGGAACCCCTCCCGGTGAGAAGGCAGCACGAAGAGGTCCATCCCGGCGTAGAGGCGGTCGACATCGGTTCGCATGCCGAGGAAGCGCACGCCCACGGCTGCCGCGGCCGCCAGTGCCTCGCGAGGGAGAGCGTCGGCTTTGTCGGGGTCGTCAGGTCCGATGCAGACGACGAGAAAACGGTCGTCGAGCCGCCGGGCAGCCTCGAACAACTCGGGATATCCCTTCTCGGCGACCAACCGGCTCACCATGCCGACCACCACGGTCTCCTCCGAAGCTCCCAGCTCCGCTCGAATCCCAGCCCGGTCCTCACGGGTGAACCGCGCCGGGTCGAACCGGGCGAGATCGACACCGTTGCCGAGATGGATCGTGCGGGACGGAGGCGTGAGATGTCGCCTCGTGAGCAAGTCGTAGTCCTCGCGGCTCTGCACCAGTTCGAGGTCGGAGAACCGAGCGGCGACTGCCTCGAGGCCATAGACCAGCAGACGCTTGCGCATGGGATCATCCGGTGTGGCGTACAGCCCGTGGACCGTGTTGACCACCACAGGGACCCTGGCAAGGCGTCCCAACACGCGGCCGTAGAGACCTGGCTTCGGGTTGTGGGTGTGGAGCACATCGAATCGCTCCCTCCGCAGGATCCCCCACAGCTCCCATGCCGCCCGCAGATCCGCCACGAGGTCCATCTCCCGAGTGGACGACGCCAACGGGATGTGGCGGATTCCGACCGCCTCCAGCTCCTCGACGTGCGAACCTGGGGCACTGATGCCGATCGCCTCCCCACCGGCGTCGCGCACCGCCAACAGCTGAGGCAGCACCAGGTACCGCAAGCTGGTGTCGACAGTGGTGAGGTGGGCGACACGGAGCCCTGTCATCGTGCTCCCTCGGCCATGAGACGCTCCAGCTCCTCCGTCCACCTCCGGGCGCTGGCCTCGAGCGTGAACCGCTCCACGCACCGCCGGCGGGCCGCCTCACCCATACGGCGACGCAGTTCCGGGTCGCGAGCGAGCGATGCGGTGGCCTCGACCAACCTGTCGAAGTCATGGCGCGGAACCACCAGACCGGTGACACCGTCCTCGACGACTGCCCGCGCTCCCTCCACGTCGGTGGTGACCGACGGAAGGCCAGCCATCCCCGCCTCGATCAACACCCCCGGCATCCCCTCGTGGAGGCTCACCAGCACCAAGAGGTCAGCGGAATTCAACAACTCAGGCACGTCATCGCGGCGGCCGAGCACGGCCACGTGACCGTCGGCCCGGGAACGCAGGTCCTTGAGGAGCGGGCCGTCACCTGCGATGACCCCGCGGGCATCGATCCCACGTCGGCGCAGCTCGGCGACGAGGTCCAGGAACAATCCGGGTCGCTTGCTCTCCTCGAGGCGACCCAACAGCAGGAGCATCACGTGGTCGGCGGCGCGCCGCCGGTCGCGCACCGGGAACCGTGACGGGTCTCGCCCGTTCGGGATGAGCACCGTCTGATCGGGCGGCACCGAGAGGAGCACATCGGATTCCGTCAGCATCTCGGCCGACACGCCCACCACCAGGTCCGCTCGGGACACGAGGACCCGATACAACCGGCGCCGCCAGGCGGCATCGAGGCGCGAACCGGCCGCCCCGATCTTGTAATAGACGAGACGTGCCGTTGGTGGCGTCACCAACGCCGCATACTTGAGGGACTCACCCCCGTGGGCCACCACGACGTCCGGCCGGGCGCGACGGAGGTACCACCAGAGCCGAATCCCTGCGATCGGCGAGAACCCCCACCTGCGGCCGCGGCCGCGGGGGACACCGAGATTCACGTCGGCGTTGAGGGCCCCCGCCTCGGATTCGAAGATCGTGACCGTGCGGTGCTCGATTTCCTCGCTGTCGAGCAGATCTCTCATCGACCTCGCATACGTCTGCGCTCCCCGAACGATGTCGACCGGCAAGAGGTGGAGCACCCTCCGTACGAGCAGATCCGCCCCTCCAGTGAGGGACCGACCGGGCCGCCCATGGTCCGGTTCCTGCTCGACCCGCCGGAGCCAGCTCGGGAAGGAGAGGGGGGCTTGCACCAGCAGCGCCGCTCGTGCGGTCCACCGATCGTGAAGCAGCACCATCGCCAGGTTGAGCAGGTCGGCGCTGTGCCCGTCGAACTGCACGAGATCCGTTCGAGGGAGCAGTCGGTCCGCGACAGCCAGCGGCATCGATCGGGGTCGCATCTTGGCGAGCACGCCGTCAGGCACGTCGGCGCCAATCGCCGCGGCAGCGATCGACCAGGCCACGTAGCCGGTGGAGCGCAGCCCGAATCGGTCGCAGAACTCGTCGAGCTGGCACCAGTCGATTCCGCGAGCCGCCACTTCGGCGAGATCACGGAAGAGGATCAAGCGGAAGCGGTGGTCGAGCAGCGCGTGCGTCGTAAGGAAGCCGATCAGTGTCTCATCGGGAAGGAGCCACATCGGGCCGAGGGCATGGTCGGGCGCCCACACCCCCCGCCTCCAAGCCTCGTCGATCGCGCCGGCGGCGCATCCACGCAGTTGGGTGTAGCTGAACAGGTCCCAGTGGAGGTCGAGCGTGAAACGAATACCGGACGGGTCGGCCAAGGGGATGTTGCGTTTGTCCGCCTTGGGCGTCTTGCGGGGGATGCCGACCGTGACGTCATCTCGGCGCAGGACCTCGAGCGCCGCCTCGACCTCCCCGGCTGGTACCAGGAGATCGACGTCGGTGAAGGTGCGGAGGCGCGGATCGCGATACGCCCACCGGGCCAAGGCGGGACCCTTCACGACAGTGGCCCGCACCCCATGCATGGCCAGACGCTCGAGGACGTGGCGCAGCAGCCGCTCCATCACCTGCTGGCGAGCCGCGAGTCGCGAATAGGCGGGGAGCGCTGCAGGAGCCAGATGCGGATGGCCGGAGTGGGCGAGCAGTCCGAGCAGGCCGTGGCGGCTGGCGGTCGCCAGTTCGGCCCCGGTCAGCTGGCGTTCTGGTGGTACCGGCCGGCCCGCCGCCACAGCGAGTGTCAGGCGTGAGTCACGGCGCCTCGGCACCCACGCCGTTGCCCGTTCCACCGCGTCCCCTCCCTGTGGTCACTTCGACCTGACTACCGGGATCGGTAGCCTGCGGCAGGGTAACCGGCAGAGACAGCCTCCCAAGGGGACGGGAGTCGAGGTGGGGAACATTCGTGTGCGCATCGAGATGGTCGACACTGGACTCGCCGCGGCGCTCTCGGCATTCCTGGACGCCGATCCCCGTCTCGAGGTGACTCGAGGAGATGCCGACGTCGTGGTGGTTGCCTTCAACGAGGCCACCGACGACCGGATCGTGGCTGTCCATTCGCCTGACGCCGGAGTGCTGGCGATGGGACCGGAGCATCCCGAACCGATGATCGCCGCGCTCGAAGCGGGGGCGCTCGGCTACATG
>CAZCRP010000063.1:0-11225 GCA_964501055.1 uncultured Acidimicrobiaceae bacterium | reverse complement strand
CCGGGACGCTTCCAGGGTCGCGGCGTTCCGCTCGTGGACCGTTTCGACGTGGAGCCGGGCGTCCCGTCCCCATGACTCAGTCGACGTTTCAGCCCCTCTCGCACGACGACGCGGGGCCCGTCACGGAGTCAGTCATTCGGTCGGATGAGGGGAGCGACGAGCCGAAACCGGTCGCCTCGATAGAGCGAGCGCACATATTCGATCGGGCGCCCTTCGGCGTCGCGAGAGGTCCTGGTGAGCAGCAGCATCGGTGTGTTGACATCGGTGCCGAGCAGACGGGACGCAGCAGGCGGGGCGAGCACGGTCTCGATGGTCTCCTCGCCCTCGACGGGTACCACTCCGTACTCCTCCTCCAGGACCGCGTAGAGGGAGGCGCCGCCCGAGAAGTGCGCCTCGACTCCCGGGAATCGCTCGTGGTCGAGGTACACCGTCTCCACCGCCATCGCCTCGCCGTTGGCGGAGCGAACACGCTCGAGTCGTGTCACCTTGGCGCCGTGGGACACCGCCAGCGCGTCGGCCACCTCCGGCTCGGACTCGACAACGCTCGCCTCGATCAGCCGGGACCCGGGACGGAGACCCTGGCGGATCATGTCCCGGGTGTATGAGGTGAGCTGCAGGCGTTGGGTGAGCTTCGGCGTGGCGACAAAGGTCCCCCGTCCCCGCAACCGCACGACCCGACCCTCCACGGCGAGATCGTGCAGGGCCTGGCGGACGGTCGACCGGGAGATGTTGAACTGCTCACTGAGAGTCCGCTCCGCCGCGACCGGCGTGCCGGGCGGCAGCCCGTCGATGTGCTGACGGAGCCACTGCCGCAACTCGTAGTACCTGGGGAGCGCAAGGGCGTCGTCCGTGCCGGGGACAGTCATCGGGTCTTCTCGGTTGCGAGAGGAAGTCGATAGCGGACGATCTCGACCTCGTCGCCCGTCTTCCCGTCGATGGACAGCCGTTGCGTGGTGCGGGCGCCGTCGTGCTGCCAGCCGAGTCGCTCGTAGAAGTCCTTGGCTCGGGTGTTGGTGTCCACCACCCACAGGGACGCCGTGCGGTGGCCGTCACTTCGCATGGTTCGGATCGCCTCTGCCATCAACGCCCGTCCGACTCCCCGGCCGGTGGAAGCAGGGTCGACATGGATCGAGAGGATCTGGCCGACCTGTCGCGGATCGTCGTCTGGGTCCGGGCTGGGCCCGCAGTAGACGAAACCCACGAGGTGTTGGCCGATCGTTGCCACCAGCGTGGTGTGGCCGTCGGATGCCACACCCAGGCGCCGGGACCAGACTGTCACCCACTCACCTTCGTGCTCCCCGGCCGCTCGCCGGGTCTCCGGTAGGTGGTCGTAGGTCGAGGCGAACGACTCCACGTGGAGACGGGCGATGCTCGGGGCGTCCGACGGCGACGCCGAGCGGATGTGGACATCGGACTGGGTTGAGGTGTGGTGCGGGGTCATGGAATCGTGAGAATACGAAGGGGGTTGGTGACCATCATCCGGGTGAGGCTCGCCTCGTCGATCCCCGCTTGGCGCAGGCGGGGCAGAATGACGGCGGGGAGGAAGCCATAGCCGTGGCGGCCGTGGGTCGTCGGATTGAGGTGGGCTTCGAGTCCCGACAAGTCGGTGGACATGACGACTTGGCCTTCGTAGCCGGCGGCACACAGGGTGGTGAGTGCCTCGACTCGATCATCGTCGGGACGGTGGTAGGCGTGCTTGACGAAGGCCGCTCCCTTCTCGCCTTCGCTGCCGGGGACTCGGTAGTCGAACCATTCCTTGCCGAACGTGTCGAATGCGATGTTCACCCCCGTCGCCAGCACCTGCTCGAGGTATGCGACGTCGGGGCGCAGATCCAGGTGCCCGATCACCACCCGACTCACATCGACGCCTTCCTCCACCAGGATCGCAACCTGTTCCAGCGCCATCGTTCCCAGCGTGCAATGGGTGGAGATCGCCAGGCCTGTCCGGACGTGGCCGCGAGCGGCGGCACGCAGATGGAGTTCCTCGAGCGGGGTGATCTCGTCGAGGCTCGTCCCGACCTCGCCGTAGATCCCGATCCCTCCCGCTTCGGCCGCACCGACATAGATGGCCGTGAGCTCGTCGAGGTCCTCGGTGCCGGCGGCGACCACCCATGGCTCCTTGTAGTAGGAGAAGCCGGCGACGATGTTCAGCGAAAGGCCCATCGAAAGGCCTCGCAACCGATCGAAGTCGACACCCGTCGTGGCTCGTCCCCTACCGGTGAGGTCGACCACCGTGCGGATGCCGTGGCCAGGGAGGCAGGAGAGCGCGCGCGCCGAGAGATCCGGTGTCTCCTCACCGCACCCGTAGAGGCCGGGAGGTTCGAGGAAACCGACGTGCTCATGCATGAGCGTGGCTCCGAGTTGATCCGGCTCCACCGGTCCGGCGACGGTCTCGATCGACAAAAGCGTCCTTCGCGTTCTCCGACTGTTCGCCCCGTTGACACCCTGGGGACGGCAGAGTTACCGTACATTGGTCTGGACCGTTGGTCCAGACCAATGCATCCGAGAGGAGAGGCTCATGGCTGGACGACTGTCCCGGACCGTGGCGGGGATCGTGGTGTTGCTCATGGTGGCGAGCGCCTGCTCGGCACCGCCGAGTGGAACGGACACAGAAACGACGACCACAACGACCCAAGCCGCCGATACCACGGCACCTGACGACGGATCGGACACCACCGAGCCTCCCGACGAGGAAGGCGGCATCGTCGTCGTGGCCCGCACGGGTGACATCGACAATCTCGATCCACACCTGGCCACTGCGTTCCAGACCATCGACGCGCTGCAGTTGGTCTACGACACACTCTTCGAGCTCGATGCCGACCTCGAGATCCAGCCCGGTCTCGCCACCGACTGGGAGTACAGCGACGACAGCACCCAGCTCACGCTGTTCCTGCGGGAAGGTGTGACCTTCCACGACGGTCAGCCGTTCACCGCCGCCGACGTGCAGGCCAGTATCGAGCGCGTCCTCGACCAGGAGACCGGCGCTGTGGGCCGCAACTTCCTCCTGTCCATCGAGGAGATCTCGACCCCCGACGACTTCACTGTGGTGCTCGCCCTCTCCGTTCCCGACGGCACGCTCCCGACGGTGCTCACCCAGGTGAACACCTCGATCATGTCCGCCGCCTCGATCGAGGCCGGGACCGTCGGTACCCAGCCGAACGGGACCGGTCCCTTCGTCTTCTCGGAGTGGAACCAGGGTCAATCGCTCGAGCTGACGGCGTTCGAGGGCTACTGGGGTGACGGCCCCTTCGTCGACGGCATCTCGATACGGCTGCTGCCCGAGGAGTCGTCGATGTTGGCGGCGCTGCGGGCCGGCGAAGTCCACCTGGCTGCGATGACCAATCCCGCCGTCATCGAACAGGTCGAACCGCCGTTCACGGTGGAGGAAACTCCCGCCCTCGGCTACTTCCCGTTCTTCCTCAACAGCGCCCGCGGGCCGCTCCAGACCAAGGAAGTCCGCCAGGCCATTGCGTGCGCCATCGACCGCCAGGAGCTGATCGACGTCGCACTCTTCGGCATGGCCGTGGAAACGGCTCCGTATGTGCACTTTCCCAGCGACCCCTGGGACGGCCTCCCCTGTGATGGTCCAGACAAGGAGCTGGCCCGCCAGCTGCTGGCGGATGCCGGCTTCGGGGACGGGTTCTCGATCGAGACGATCATCATCGCCGGTGAGAGCGACATCAACATCAACATCGGCCAGAACATCCAGGCCCAGCTCTCCGAGATCGGGGTCGATCTCGATCTCCAGCTCCTCGAGACCAATGTGTACGTCGACCGCTGGCTTGCGGCTGACTTCGACTCGGCATTGTCGGAGAACGGGGCAGGTGCGGATCCGCATCACAGCTATGTGCGCTATTTCCCGTCCGACGGCGTGTTCCAGAATGTCGCCGGATTCTCCTCGCCGGAGTTGGACGAGCTGCTCCGCCTGGGACAGACCACGACTGACCTGGACGAAAGAGTCGAGATCTACCAGGAGGTGTCTCGCACCCTCCTCGACGAGTCGCCGTGGGTGTGGCTCTTCCGGGGTGTGCGAGTGCGGGTCGTGAGTCCCGAACTGTCGGGCTTCGTTCCCCATCCCACCGGGTCGATCAAGTCCCTGCGAACCGTGACGCTCGGTTCGTAGCAGCCGATCATCGGATCTTCTGCGGTGTGGATTCCCTGATGATCAGGGAATCCACACCGCTCGGAACCACCCATAGGATTTTTCTGATGGAACGCGTCGAATCGGTCCTGGACAGCGCGGTCGGGTCCGGCGTCGTCCCGGGCGCGGTCGCGCTCGTCCGGCATCAGGGCTCGGTGGTGCTCCATCAGGCGTTCGGGGAAGCCCGAAGTTCGGACGCCACTCGGCCGATGAGCCTCGACACACGCTTCGACCTCGCCTCGCTCACCAAGCCGCTGGTCGGTGCAGGAGTGGCGCTGGCTCTCGTTGATCGCGGTGCGGTGTCCCTCGACGAGGAGATCACACGGTTCCTCCCCGAGCTGCGATCCGTTCACGGGAGAGGCGTCACCCTCCGTCGACTCCTGTCGCACAGTGCCGGGGCACGAGGATGGCGACCTCTCTACGTGTGGGCCCGGACCCGGGACGATATCCTCGAGGTGGTCAACGGACTCGGCTTGGCCTCGGACCCGGGCAGCCGCTTCGAGTACAGCGACCTCGGTTTCATCGTCCTGGGCATCGCGTTGGAGCGGATCGGCGGGAGCCGGCTCGACGACCTCGCACGGGAGTTTCTGTTCACCGAGCTCGGGCTCGAACGAACCTCGTACACACCGACGGGCCCGGCCGAGGACTTCGCTGTGACGGAGCGAGGGAACGCCTTCGAGCGGCGCATGGCCGAGTGGGCCGGATTGGACTTCGCCGGGTGGCGGACCGAATTCCACCCGGGCGAGGTGAACGACGGCAACTCCCACTACGCCCTCGGCGGTGTCAGCGCTCATGCCGGGCTGTTCTCCGACTCGCGCGACCTCGGGGTGTTGGGAGAGATGTGGCGGAACGGTGGCAGCTGGGAGGGTCGGCGAGTGCTGTCCCCTGCCGTCATCACAGCGGCCACCTCCGAGCAGGCTCCTGGCCGCGGCCTGGGCTGGGAACTGATGAAGTCTGGTGCTCCCGCCCTCGCCGAGCTCTCCCGCGCGGATGCCGGCTTCTTCCCGCCGACGAGTTCGCCGTTCACGCCTCGCTCCTCGGGGGAGCTCCTGAGCGGCCGTGCATTCGGCCATACCGGCTTCACCGGCACGTCGATGTGGATCGACCCTGATCGAGAGCTCGTCATGGTGCTTCTCACCAACGCCACCCATCCGGCGGTCGATCTCGACAAACCGCTGAACGCCCTGCGGGCGAGGTTCCACAATGCCGCCGTCGCATCGGTGACGTCGGCCGCATGAAGCGCTACCTACTCCGACGTTCGGTGGAGGCCCTCCTCACCCTCCTGGGCGTGGCCGTGCTGGTATTCCTCCTCCTGCGCGTTCTGCCCGGAGACGAGATCACGGCGCGCTACGGGATCGAGAGCGGCGCCCTCACCCCCGATCAACGGGCGGCGTTGGAGCGCTACTACGGGCTGGACGATCCCCTGGTCGCCCAGTTCTTCAACTGGCTCGGGAGCGTGCTGTCCGGGAACTTCGGAGTATCGGTGACCAGTGGTCGACCGGTCTCCCACCTCATCGCCAACGCGCTGCCGGTGACCATCGAGTTGGCGGTGCTGTCGACCCTGATCGGATCGGTGCTCGGTGTGACCATCGGGGTGATGGCGGCATCCCGCCCCCACGGACTGCGGGACACCGTGGGCCAGTCTTTCGGCCTGCTCGGCCTGGGAGTTCCCAACTTCGTCCTGGCGTCGGCGATCATCGCCGTGCTGTCTGTCCGGTTCGGATACTTCCCCAGCGCGGCCCAATACGTCGACCTCTGGGACGACCCGGTCGTCAACCTCCAGCAGCTTCTCTACCCGGCGATCACCCTCGGCGTCTCCCTGGCTGCCACCAGCATGCGCACGACCCGCTCCGCCTACCTGGAGGTCAGCTCCCAGGACTTCGTGCGCACCGCCCGGGGCAAGGGCGTCCCACCGGGGCGGGTGCGGTGGAGGCACATCCTCCACAACGCGTCGATTCCCATCGTGACCATCGTCGGAATCCAGTTCGGGTATCTGCTCGGGGGAACGATCATCGTCGAGGAGATCTTCGCTCTTCCCGGCATGGGCCGGCTGGTGTTGACCGGGCTCGCGCAGCGGGAGTTTGCCGTGGTCCAGAGTTCGGTGCTCGTCATCGCGGCAATGTTCGTGATGGTCAACTTCGCGGTCGACCTCATCTATGCCCGTCTCGATCCGCGAGTGAGGCTGTCATGACGGTCGATGTCGTCGAAGCGCCCCAACTCATGGAGCGCACATCGATCTGGGACCTCGTCCGGCGGATGTGGAGAAGTCCAAGCGGCGTGGTGGGGCTCGTCATCGTCGGTTCGCTCGTGCTGATTTCGATGCTGGCCCTCCTCGGTCTCACTCCCCACCCCCCGATCCAGGCCGACAGCACCTCCCGGTTCCTGCCCCCGGGACCGGACCGTTGGCTCGGCACCGATCAGTTCGGCCGGGACGTCATGTCACGGGTCATGCAGGGGGTGCTCGTCTCGATGCGGGTGGCGATCGTGGCAGTCGCGATCTCGGCATTCATAGGGTCCATCGCCGGGATCACGGCGGGATTCTTCGGGGGATGGGCAGACCGGGTCATCGGGCGCATCACCGACACGCTGTTCGCATTCCCCGCCATCCTCCTCGCGCTGACGATCGTCGCAGTGCTGGGCCGCGGATGGGTCAACACCGTGATCGCCATCGCCATCGTCTACACGCCGATCTTCGTTCGTGTGGCCCGGGGGCCGGTGCTGTCGGTGCGGGAGTTGGACTACGTGAAGTCCGGTCGCGTTCTCGGGTACAGCCCCTACCGCCTGCTCTTCCGGCACGTACTGCCCAACGTGAGCGCCCCGATCATCGTCCAGATCGCGCTGGCGCTGTCGTGGGCGATCCTCACCGAGTCGAGCCTCAGCTTCCTCGGATTGGGAACCCAGCCCCCGGAGCCGTCCCTGGGACTGATGGTCAGCGAGGCCCGCACCCTGTTCGCGCGGGGATGGTGGCTCATGGTGGCGCCCGCCAGCGCCATCGTGCTGGCCGTGGTGGGTCTCAACCTGCTCGGGGACGGACTCCGCGACATCCTCGACCCGACCGAATCCCACAGGAGGTAGCGATGGGCCTCGACCGCCTCCCAACCGAGCAGAGCAGGGAAGACCTCTCAGATCTCGACCTCCGATCCACCCTGGAACTGGTCCAACTGATGGCCGGCGATCAGCTCGACGCCCAGGAAGCGGTCGCCCGGGTCGCCCCCGACATCTCAACCGCGATCGAGACCATCGTGGCACGGATGCGGCGGGGAGGCCGCCTGATCTATGTGGGGGCGGGGACGCCGGGCCGCCTCGGGTTGTTGGACGCCGCCGAGTGTCCCGCCACCTTCAACTCCGATCGGGTGATCGGGATCATGGCTGGAGGAGCAGCCGCTTTCACCGCCTCCCGCGGAGAGGTCGAGGACGACCGGACGGCGGGTGCGAGGGACATCGACGGGATCGGAGTGGCCGCGGAGGACGTGGTCGTCGGGATCACCGCCTCGGGACGGACTCCGTACACCATCGGAGCCATCATGCGAGCCCGGGAGCTGGAGGCGGCGACCGTCGGCATCTCCTGCAACCCGGGGGCATTGCTGAGCGAGCATGTCGACCATCCGATCGAGGTGGTGGTGGGCCCTGAGTTCATTGCGGGATCCACCCGCCTCAAGGCAGGCAGCGCCCAGAAGGCGATCCTGAACATGCTGTCCACGATCGCGATGGTTCGTCTCGGCAAGACCTTCGGCAACCTGATGGTCGATGTGCAGGCCACCAACACCAAGCTGCAGGAGCGGGCACGGCGGATCGTGTGCGAGGCCACCGGGGTGGGAGAACAGGCCGCCGCAGAAGCCCTGGACGCGGCGGAGGGAGACGTGAAGGTGGCGATCCTCACCCTTCTGACAGGCTCCGACGTGTCGCAGGCACGTCGGAATCTCACGGCACATCACGGAATGCTGCGACACGCTCTGGAGGCGGAATGAGAGTCGTCGGCATGATATCGGGGACCTCGATGGACGGGATCGACGTGGCAGCCGCCGACCTCTCCCTCATCGGCGACGAACTCCACCTCCGCCCGCTCGGAACGTCATCTGTCCCCTATCCCGCCGATCTTCGCGAGCAGCTGGAGGGGGCGATGCCGCCCGCCGCGACGACCGCCGAGGTCATCTGCCAACTCGACACCAGGATCGGGCAGGTGTTCGGCGACGTCGCTGCGTCCTTCCTCCAGGGTCCCGGTTCGGGCGCCGAACTCGTCGTCTCCCACGGCCAGACCCTCTATCACTGGGTCGACGAGGACCGAGCCTTCGGGAGCCTGCAGATCGGCCAACCGGCGTGGATCGCCGCCGCGGCCGGGCTACCCGTCATCGCGGATCTGCGGTCCGCCGATATCGCCGCCGGCGGCCAGGGGGCGCCACTGGCGAGCCTGTTCGACGCGCTCCTGCTCGCCGACGCCGATGGAGTCCGCGCCGCCCTCAACATCGGCGGTATCGCCAATGTCACCGTCGTTGGCCGCGGCGAGCCTTTCGCCTATGACACCGGTCCGGGCAATGCCCTCATCGACGCCGCAGTGCGACACCTGACGCGGGGGGAGCAGTCCTACGACGAGAGCGGGGAGCTGGCTGCCGGCGGCGAGATCCACCAGCGCCTCCTCGAATTGTTGCTGGAGGACCCCTACTACCGGCTGTCTCCTCCCAAGACGACCGGCAAGGAGCGTTTCCACCTTCCGTACCTCCAGGCCGCGCTGGTCGAGGTGGGGCCGGTGCGAGCGGAGGATGTGGTGGCCACGGTCACCGCGTTGACGGCCCGCACGATCGGCGACGCCTGCCGAGCCCATGGGGTCGACGATGTGGTTGTCGCCGGTGGCGGGGTCCTCAACCCGACCTTGATGACCATGATCGAGGAGGAGCTCGCGGCCACGACCATCCGAACGATCGACGAGCTGGGGATACCTGCGGGCTTCAAAGAGGCGTATTTCATCGCGATGATCGGGTTCCTCACCGCCAATGGCCTGCCGGGGAACCTCCCCTCGGCCACAGGCGCCCGGCGCCCGGCGGTGCTCGGCTCACTTCACCAGGGGCCGCGGCTCTTCGAACCGCCCCCGCCGGCGAGGATCCCACCCACCCGACTCCGCGTCGTCGATGGATCCGTTTGATGAGCACTCCGGTTCTCGTCATCAACGATCTCACGACCGTGCTGCATCTGCCGGCAGGGGAGTTCCCGGTCGTGCACGGCGTCTCGTTCGACGTGTCCCCGGGGGAGACGGTGGCGCTCGTCGGCGAGTCTGGGTGCGGCAAGTCGATGACGATGCTCTCGGTGATGGGCCTCCACCCTCAGCCACCCGCCGAGATCGTGGCGGGGACCGTGCTGTTCGAGGGTGTCGACCTGCTCGGGCTTCCCGAGGAGGAATACCGCGCATATCGGGGGGCGGAACTGGCGATGGTGTACCAGGACCCGATGACGTCGCTCAATCCGCTGATGCGGATCGGTGACCAGATCGTCGAAGCAATGACCTCCCATGGGTGGAAGCGGCGACCGGCCCTCGATCGGGCAATCGAAGTGCTCGAACAGGTCGGAATCCCCCAACCGCGCCGTGCTGCCCACTCCTATCCGCACGAGTTCTCCGGGGGAATGCGGCAGCGAGTCGTCATCGCGATCGCGCTCGCCCTGCAACCCAAGGTCTTGATCGCCGACGAGCCCACCACCGCCCTCGATGTCACCATCCAGCAGCAGATCATCGATCTGGTGAACCGGTTGCGATCCGAGATGGGCATGGCGGTGGTCTGGATCACCCACGATCTCGGCGTGGTGGCACGCGTCGCGGAGCGGACCCTGGTCATGTACGGCGGCCGGATCGTCGAATCCGGGCCAACCCGACGGCTCTTCGCCGCGCCCGAGCATCCCTACACCGCCGGACTCCTGGAGGCGATACCCCCCATCGCAGGCGCCGAACGGCCTCCCTTGCATCAGATCCCCGGCGCGCCGCCCGACCCCGCCGAGCGGATCAGCGGTTGTCCGTTCCATCCACGCTGCCCGTACGTTCTCAACGAGTGCCGCGAGAAGATGCCTCCCCTCACCGACCGCGGCCAGAGCGCCGCGGCGTGCTGGGTTCCACCCGCCGAATGGGTGTCTTGATGGGGCCGATCCTGGAAGCGGAGAGCCTCATCCGTCGATACCCGGTGCGGGGAACAAGGGAGACCCTCGCGGCGGTCGCAGGGGTGTCCTTCGCTCTTCACCCCGGGGAGACGCTCGGGGTGGTGGGCGAGTCCGGCTGCGGCAAGTCCACTCTCGCACGACTCTTGGTGTTCTTGGAGCCTCCAACGGCGGGTCGGGTCAAACTGCGCGGGGAAGACGTCACAGACCTCCGGGGTCGCGAACTGCGAGGCATACGTCGCAGGATCCAGCTCGTCTTCCAGGATCCCCACTCCTCGCTCAATCCCCGGCTCACCGTGGGACGGACGCTGGAAGAGGTGATCGCGGTCCACCGCCTCCGGCCCCGCCAGGAACGCTCACGCAGGGTGGTCGAGCTGCTCGAGATGGTCGGACTGTCCAGTAGCTTCGCCGACCGGTACCCCCATCAACTCTCAGGTGGGCAACGTCAGCGGGTCGGGATCGCTCGCGCCCTCGCAGTCGAGCCCGAAGTGCTGGTGCTGGACGAACCCGTCTCCGCGCTCGACGTCTCGGTCCGTTCCGGCGTCATGAACCTCCTCACCCGGCTGCGAGACGAACTCGGCCTCGCATACATCTTCATCTCCCACGACCTTGCCATGGTGCGGCACATCTCCGACCGCATCGCGGTCATGTACCTGGGGCGGATCGCAGAGCTCGGCCCGTGGGACCGGGTCAGCCACGAGCCACTGCACCCATACACCCTCGCTCTGCAACAAGCCGTCCCGGTCGCAGATCCCGAAGCCGAAGCTTCCCGTGACATCGAGACACTGGTTGGCGAAGTCCCTGACCCGGCCAACCCGCCATCCGGATGCACGTTCCATCCCCGCTGCCCTCTCGCGGAGGACATCTGTCGTGTGGAGGTCCCGATACTCGCACCCCTCATCGAGCAGCACTGCGCCGCCTGCCACGTCACCGCACGGCGCCTCGGACG
>CAZCRP010000062.1:0-11230 GCA_964501055.1 uncultured Acidimicrobiaceae bacterium | reverse complement strand
CCGGGGCCCCCGCCTCTTTCAGCACCTCGCCTCCCCGCTGGAGGAGATCGGTGACAAGCTCCATGGGTGACTCGCCGTCGGCGGCGGCGGGCGCCGGCTTGGTGCCTGTCATCACCGGCGCCCGTTCGGGCTCGGCCGCCGCCTGGGAGATGGGAGCGACCGGGGCGATCGAAGCGAGTTGCTGCTCGATGGTCGTGACCGGCGGGGCGTCTGGCGGGGTGAGACCTGCGGCCCGGAAGAGCACGTGTTCGTCGACGGCGAGCACCGCGGCCAGTGACGTCAGGACGAAGGGATCGTTGGGGACGGTGCGTCCCCGTTCCCACGCCTTGACCGTCCCCGACGCGCGGCCGATCAACTCGGCGACACGATGCGGTGACAGCCCGAGACGCTCCCGGGCATCCCGGATGAGTCCCCCAAAATCGGACATGACGGCAAGGATAGAGGCCGTACGGCACACCGCAGCCCACGGCTACCCTCGCATCCGGAGGCGAATGAGCGCCTGGTGGGCTCCGCGGTCTTCAAAACCGTTGAGGGGCTGCAAAGCCCCTGGCGGGTTCGATTCCCGTCCGCCTCCGCCACCACGCTGGATCACCAATATCTAGCGGGCGAAACGCTCCTCACCTGGTCGACCCGGAACCTACCCGTCGGGGCACACTCGGAGTCGCCGGGCAAGAGGGTTTGGTTGCGGAATTATGCAACCGACCGGTCTCGGTGGAGATACCTTCTTCACTATGGAATGGCGATCCGGCCACTGGAAGCGATTCGGGCCATGCTCCCGATGCGGGATTCCGTGGGAGGACCAGGCTTCGACATCGACTTCGATCACATGAACGAGCCGGTGTCGAACGCCATGGTCCGCACCGCCGAGAGGGAGCGAGCGGGCGAGTACTCGGCGCCGTTGTCCAGCCCGGCGAACCGGAAGCTGATCCGAGAGCAGGCCGGGTGGACACAGCAGCAGGTTGCCGACCAACTCGGGGTCAACCGTCACACCGTGGCCAAGTGGGAAAAGATCCCCGGGTGGGATGGCGACCGAGAACTTCCCAGTCGGGAGCCGCCAGGTGAGATCCGGGCGGCCTACTCCAACCTGCTCATCCCTCTTTTCGACGACCCGCAAAGCGCCCCCTAGGAGGCGGCTTCTCGGATACGACTTCCCGGCCCGGGTTCTGCCGATCGGCTGACCGAGGACATCGGGTGAGTCCACTGCCGTGAGGATGGTGATGCTCGGATAGAGGTGCCTCAGCGCCTCTACGTGAACCTCGCCGTTCTCAAGTTCAGCATTGAGGTGTCCATCTAGTTCGCGCAGCGACAGATGGATTCGGACGCTGTACGTTGGGCGTTAACGAACCGAGACATGGCAACCGGACCTCGGACCGATGAGAGCGTGTTTGCGGTTGAGAACAAGGCCAACGAGGAGGAGACCTCATGTACGCACGGGTAACCACGGTTCAAGGACCGCCCGAATCTGCTGATGCTTCGCTCAAAGTGATACGGGAGCAGATACTCCCGCGAGCACGCGACATCGCAGGGTTCAAGGGCATACTTTCGCTCGTGAATCGCGAGACAGGGAAGGGCCTCACGGCGACCTTTTGGGAGAGTGACGAGGCGATGAAGGCCAGCGAAGAAGCCGCCGACCAGCTTCGGGATGAGGCCGTCGGCGCCGTAGATGGATCGGAACTCGTCTCCGTGGAGCGATACGAAGTGGAGCTAGACGAACGCTGAGGGCAAGGCTCGGTCTCCGCTGCACCGTCTCGGATAACAGTGTGGGGCCGCCCTCGGCTGGCATCGCCGACTAGGAGTAGAAGGTGTCGAAGGCGTATTGGTCTTCGTGGAACCCCCACACCTCGGTGATTCTTCCCTCGTTGACGTGATAGACCCCTCCACGTTGGAAATGAATCGGTCGTCGGCTCGCTGGCCGGTCCTGGTCCAGATCACCACGACGTGGTCGTCGTTGGCGACCACATCGTGCAGGTCCACGAGCACAATCGAAAGGGAGGGTTCATGTCGGAGCCACGCATCGACCAGCGAATTCCGATACTCGTCTACGAAGACATCGAGTCGGCCTTCCACTATCTGACAAGCGTCTTCGGGCTTGGTCCTGGGACGTTGGCGCATGCCCCCGATGGCTCGGTGGTTCATGGGGAGCTTGAGGTAGGGGACGGACATTTGTGGCTTCACCCCGAATCCGAGGACTTCGGTCTCAGATCTCCCCGCAACATGGGAGGAGGTGCGAGCGGAATGGTGGCTGTGATGGTCGCCGACGTTGACGCCCATCACCGCCATGCCCTCCAGCAAGGAGCAACGATCAAGTGTGAGCCGACAGACCAGGATTACGGATATCGGGAATACGGCGCCGTGGACCTCGAAGGACATCTCTGATCATTCATGAGGCAAATCGACTGACCAAACGGAATCGCATTGGGTCGTCCTGAAACCAAAGGCCCTACTCCGTCGGTCGAGTCCGAGTGGTCGTCCCCGTCATGTACGCCTCGACCGGGAGGGCGACGGCCTCGGCTGCTAATAGAGACCACTCCTTAATCCGTAGCACAACCGGGCGACAGGAGCTTCGTGAACAGGTCGGCCCGCTCAGTAGAGGGTCACGCCCTTCACAAGGCCAGTGCAAACTTCTTCAGCTTCCAGTCACGTCGAGGAGGTGGTCCACCGTCTCCGTTCTGACGAGGGCGGCAGCCATTTCGCGCAGGACGTCGCTCCCAGCGACGAGGGCTACTCCGTGCAATCGCGTGAGCGCGATGTACTCAGCGCCATAGGTCTCGCGCCACCCCCGCTCGGTGGCGATCGCCCACGCAGTCTGACGCAGCACCGCGTCACCCAACAGCCTCCGCGGCAGTCGACATGCGCGTTCGGCGAGGTCGAGGTACTGCCGAGAGTCGCCGCCGCCTGTGACGAGCTCGGCGTGCAGGATCGCCAGCACCTGTGATCTCAGCAGCGTCGGTGCGAACAACTCCCACTCGCTTCCTGCCGAATAGCCGCGCCGCACGAGTTCGATCGCGGCGTGGGCATCGATCACATAGACAGCCATCAACTCGCCTCCGGGTGAGGCGAGGCACCGTCGGGCCAGGCCGCGATGCACACGCGGTTGCCTGCACGATCGGCGAGTGTCCACCACCGTGGTGCCTCGGAGTCGTCGATGATTCGACCGCCCGCCGCAAGCGCCGCCGCAAGGCGTTGTTCGGCCTGCTCACGAGCAACGGACACGTCGACATGCATGGCGTGCCGGAGCGGCTTCTCGGAGTCCAGCTCCTGCATCCACACGGTGGATCCATGGCCCAGCGGATCAACGGCGTTGTCGTCGGCCATCGGGGCGTAGCCGAGCACCGACCGCCAGAAACCAACGTCGACCGCATCAGCTTGAGCCGCAACAGCCAGTTGCACCTCCTGCACTGCACGGCGGTCGGAGCTGGCGCCATGGGTCGAAGCAATGTTCGACACGGTGCGGGCAACCTCGACATGTCGCGGCTCGAGTTGCCAGACGTCCCGGGTGAGCCGCACCGTCAGGCGGTCTGATGCCACCGTGATCAGGATGCCCTGCTCGTCTCCGACAGCGCCGGCCAGTGCCGCCGCCAGCCCCGCTGCTTCGACGAGCGACCCGACTCGGAACACAGCCGTCGCACCGCCGTGCAGCACCACCCAGTCATCGAGCCCATCCGCGCGAAGGAAATCCCTCCATCCCTGTTCGCTCATACAGAACCTCCTGCGCGCACGCTAACTCGGATCGGCTCCAGGTCCTTGGTGAGGGACACTGCCGAGTTGGATGAAGCTCCCGGCTGACTCTGGGTCACTCGCGGCGTCCCCACCCGCAGCCGCTCACATCGGCGAGTGAGGTGCAAACCGAGCTCGGTCACGCCTCCCCGGCCAGGCGCTTCCGCTGCGCGTCGGCGACGGCATAGGCGGTGAGGTTGACCACGTCGCCGACTTCGGCGTCGCGCTGGAGCACGTGCACCGGTTTGGCGAGACCGGTGAGGATGGGGCCGATCACCTCGGCGTCGCCCAGGTGGTGGAGGAGCTTGTAGGCGGCATTGGCGGCCGTCAGGTTGGGGAAGACCACCACGTTGGCCGCTCGCTGCAGCGGTCCGTGCGGGCGCCGCATCCTGATCAGCTCTCCCACCACCGACGTGTCCGCCTGCATCTCACCGTCCGCCGCGACGTCGGGACGCATCTCCCGGAATCGCTCGACCGCCATCCGCACCCTGGCCGGTTCCTCGCCGAGTGCCGACCCGAAGTCGGAATAGCTGACGAAGGCCACCCGCGCCTGACGATCGAACTGGTCCTCGGCCACTTGCACCGCGCCGGCCGTGATCTCGGCCAACTGCTCGGCGGTGGGCTCGATGTTGACCGCGCAGTCGGTGAAGAAGTACGGGGTTCCCTTCGCCACCACGACATAGATGGCCGAGGCGATCGTGCGTCCTTTCTCGAGCTTGATGATCTGGAGGGCGGGACGGATCGTCTCGGGATAGAACGTGGTCAGTCCGCCGATGACCGCGTCGGCGTCGCCCTGTTCCACCATGAGGGCCGCGAACACATTGGTGTCGAACACCGCCCGCTCTGCCGTCGCCAGCGACATGCCCTTGTGCCGGCGCAACGCCTCCAGCCGAGTGGCATACCGTGCCCGCATGCCCGCCTCGGTGACAGGGTCGAGGACCGTCATCCCCTCGAGGGGGATGCGCAATTCGGTGGACAGCTCCTTGATGACGCCGGTGTCGCCCAACAACACCGGATTCCCGATGCCTTCGTCCAACACCCGCCGTGCCGCGCGGATGATCCGAAGGTCGTCCCCGTAGGGGTAGACGACCTTCTTCGGGATCCGCTTGGCGCGCACCGTAATCGATTGGATCAAGCCGTAGCTCGCCTGGAAGCGGGCCCGCAACGCGTCCCTATACGCCTCCACGTCGTCGAGCGGCTGGCGGGCGAGGCCTTCGGCGGTCGCTTGCATCGCCACCGCCGGCGCCACGGTCCACAAGACCCGCGAGTCGAACGGCTTCGGAATGAGATAGTCACGACCGAACGAGAGCTGATCGAGGTCGTACGCCTTGAGCACCGACTCCGGCACCGGCTCCCTGGCGAGTGCGGCAAGACCGCGGGCGGCGGCGATCTTCATGCCCTCGCTCACTCCGGTGGCGCGGACATCGAGCGCCCCCCGGAAGATGAACGGGAACCCGAGGACGTTGTTCACCTGGTTCGGGAAGTCGGACCGTCCGGTCGCCACGATCGCATCCGGCCGCGCCTCCTTGGCGTCGTCGTAGGTGATCTCCGGGTCGGGATTGGCGAGGGCGAACACAATCGGGTCGTCCGCCATCGAGCGCACCATGTCCTTGGTGACTGTGTCCGCGACCGAGACGCCGACAAAGGCGTCGGCTCCGCGCATCGCCTCCTCCAACGTGCGGACATCGGTCTCCCTGACGAATTCGAGCTTGATGTCATTGAGATCGTCACGGCCGGCGTGGATCACCCCGCGGCTGTCGAGCATGAGCAGGTTCTCGCGACGCACGCCCAACTCCTGGAAGAAGCGGGCAGTGGCCACCCCTGCGGCGCCCGCCCCGCTGAACACCACCTTGACCTCGGCGATGTCCTTGCCGATCAGGTCGAGAGCGTTCAGGAATGCTGCCCCCCCGATGATCGCCGTGCCGTGCTGGTCGTCGTGAAACACAGGGATGTCGAGACGCTCCCGCAGCGTCGACTCGATGTAGAAGCAGTCGGGCGCTCTGATGTCCTCGAGATTGATCCCGCCCACGGTGGGTTCCAGCAACTCACAGAAGCGGATCACGTCGTCGGGGTCTTCGGAGCCCACTTCCAGATCGAACACATCGATGTCCGAGAACCGCTTGAAGAGGACCGCCTTGCCCTCCATGACCGGCTTGCTCGCCAGCGCACCGATATTCCCGAGGCCGAGCACCGCCGTGCCGTTGGACACAACCGCGACCAGATTCGCCCGGTTGGTGTACTTGAAGGCGTCGAGCGGATCCCTGGCGATGGCGAGGCAGGGCTCGGCGACGCCCGGCGAGTAGGCGAGGCTGAGATCTGCTTGGGTGGCGGTCGGCTTGGTCGGCCGGACCTCGGTCTTCCCCGGCCGTCCCCGTTGGTGATAGTCGAGCGCCTCACTGAAGGTTGAATCGGGCATGGCTCCTCGAAGTCGCTGTCGCGACCCTACCGGGGTGGATCGGCACCTCGCCCTACAGGCTCGCGTAAGTCGCCTGCGGGATTCGTTTCCCCCTGCGAAGGTGGCAAACTCTGGCTCGGCGATGACCGAAGGCAGCTACGACAACGGATACCGGATTCTGGCCGGTTGGCGCGTCGGCGCCCCGCCCGACGAAAACACCACCCGCTCGGGGCTGCTGGTTCCGGTTGGCACCAAGGAAGGCAACGACGCCCTGGCGCTGATCGACGTGAAGACGAACCAGCGCTTCTGGGCGGTCCCCACCGGCGCGTGGCGATTCCTGTGGCCTCCGACGGGCAAGCCGGTGGTGGCGGTCCGCGAGTCACAGATCATCGCCGAGGAGGAGCCAGGGCACGTGGGTGACGAGGGCCAGTACCTGTGATCGAGCGTCTGGCGCCGGATGAGGAAATCCCCGGTGCAGAAACCGCCGACGGCGATACCGTGGTGGCGTGACATACGATCACCAGGGGCGCGCAGGTCGCCGGCTCACCGCCACCGTCACCGACCTCGACGTTGCCGTCCAAAAGGCATTCCTCATCGGAGTCCAGCTGCCCGATCACACCTCCCTCGTGTCGGAGCGCTCGCTCGCCGAGTTGGAGCTGCTCACCGACACGGCCGGGTCAGAGACCGTGGGGACAGAGCTCACCCGGCGTGACGCCCCGGACGCAGCGTGGTACATCGGTTCAGGCAAGGCGGAGGAGCTCGCCCAGCTGACGAAGGCGCTCGATGTCGACGTCGTCGTGTTCGACAATCCGCTCTCCCCTGCCCAACAGCGCAACCTGCAGAAGCGCTTCGAGTGCGACGTCGTCGACCGGGAGGCCTTGATCCTCGACATCTTCGCCCAGCATGCGACCAGCCGCGAAGGCGCCCTCCAGGTCGAGCTGGCCCTCCACCGCTACCGACTGCCCCGGTTACGGGGTCTCGGCATGCAACTGTCCCGCCAGGGCGCGGGCTCCGGCATCGCCAACCGCGGTCCGGGCGAGACCAAGCTGGAGACCGACCGCCGTCGCATCGAGACGCGGATTTCGAAGCTGGAACGCCAGCTCGCCGCGCTCTCCAAGACCCGGGCCACGCAACGCAAGGCGCGCAAGCGGGCGGAGATGCCACAGGTGGCGGTGGTGGGCTACACGAACGCCGGCAAGTCGACCCTGCTGAATCGTCTGACCGCGGCCGACGTGCTCGCCGCCGACCGGCTGTTCGCCACCCTCGATTCGACGGTGCGCCGGTGCGACCTCCCTGACGGTCGCCGGGTGCTGCTGTCGGACACGGTCGGCTTCATTCGTCGCCTCCCGCACAACCTGGTGGAGGCCTTCCGGTCGACACTGGAGGACACCTTGGAGGCAACGCTGCTGCTCCACATCGTCGACGCGTCCGACCCCGACCCCGACGGCCAGATCGCCGCCGTGCGCGAGGTCCTCGCTGAAATCGGAGCTTCCGACCTGCCGGAGCTGGTCGTGTTCAACAAGATCGACGCCGCCGAACCGACCGCCTTGCGGCGTCTGCACAACCTCTATCCCGCCGCCGGCTTCATCTCGGCCCTCACCGGTGAGGGGCTCGATGACCTCCTGCGGGCCGTGGCCGAGATCGTGGCGACCGACAGTGTCGTGATGCGCCTGCAGATCCCCTACGCTCGCTCCGACCTCATCGCGTCCGCTCACCGGGTTGGAGAGGTCCTGGCGGAGAAGCACGAAGACAGCGGCGCACTCCTGGAGGTCCGGCTCGCCAGTGCCGACACCTCCCGCTTCGCGGCGTTCGCCGTGCCGGCCTGAGCGACGCCCCCCGCCGCGCCAGTCCTACCGATCGGGCCGAATGGTGGCCGCCACCGCCGCCCCCACGATCCCCGCCTCGTTCTCCAAGGAGGCAGGCACCGTTTCCACCTTCGTGGTGAGGGCCGTCCCCCAGCGCTCCCACTTGCGGCTGACGCCACCGCCGAGGATGAAGAGATCGGGCGAGAAGATGCGGTCGAGGTGCGCGAGGTATCGATCCACTCGGGCTGCCCACTCCTCCCACGACAGTCCCTCGTTCCGGCGGACCTTGGCGGACGCCCACTGCTCCACCGGGGCATGTCCGTCGAGATGGATGTGTCCCAGTTCGGTGTTCGGAACGAGGACGCCGTCCACGAACATGCCAGAACCGATCCCGGTTCCGAAGGTGAGTACGAGCACCACCCCTCCTCGGTCCCGGCCCGCCCCGAACCGCATCTCGGCGATGGCAGCCGCATCGGCGTCATTGAGCACAGTGAAGTCACAGCCGGTGCGAGACTCGAACAGGGACTCGGCGTCGGTCCCGATCCAGGCACTGTCGACGTTTGCTGCGCTCAGCGCCACGCCCCGCCGGACGATCGCAGGGAGCGTGCACCCCACCGTTCCACGGTGATCGAAGTGAGAGACGATCTGCGCGACGACATCGGCCACCGCCTCGGGAACCGATGGCTGGGGCGTGTCGATCTTGTGGCGCTCGGCCAGGAGGTCGCCGGTCGTCGGATCGACGAGGTTGCCTTTGATGCCGGAGCCGCCGATGTCGATTCCCAGAATGGGCATCCTACGACATTAGGAGCCGGGTCCACCCAGGGCTCGGGCCATGCGACCGAGGCCGATTTCGACCGCCTCGACGGGGGCGGCCGCGAAGCAGATGCGGAAGAGGCCAGGGATGTCGGCCCGGCATGCGGAACCAGGAGTCACGTTCACCCCGGCATCGACGAGGCGGCTCCACAGATCCCGCTCCGCCGCGAACGACTGCTCGGCGAGGTGGGCGTGGAGATCGACCAGCAGGAAGAAGCCCGCCTGCCCCGGCAGATGGCGGATTCCGGCCGCAGTGAGACGATCGAGGGCCGCCTCGTGCGACCGGCCCAAGCGGATCCGCATCTCGGAGACATAGCGCGTGGTCCAGACCTCGTCGCCTAGCAACTCCGCGAAGAGATGCTGAGTCCTGCCGGACACCCCCGACCAGATGCCTTGCGCGGAGACCGCCCGACCGAGCCGTTCGCTCTCGGTGATGAGCACGCCACAGCGCAGACCGCTCACCGCGAAGTCCTTCGAGAGCGCCCAGATCACGTGGACGTCGTCGCGCAACTCGACCAGCGAGGCCACGCTGACGAACTCGGCCGCCCCGTGGACCGAGAGGGCGTAGACCTCGTCGAAGACTGCGTGGATCCGGCGGCGGCGGCACCAGTCGACCAGCGCCAGGATTTCATCTCTCCCCAGCACCCGCCCAGTCGGGTTGTCCGGCGACGCCACCAACAGCGCCCTGACGGGGCGGCTCGCCGACGCGAAGGCGCGATCGAGGGCTTCGGTCGAGATCCGGAAGCCGTCGTCCCAAGTGGTCGGCACCGGGATGATCTCCGCCTCGTCCCGCTGTTCGAGATCCATCCAGAAGCCGGGGTATCCGGGAGTGGCGACCAGGACGCCGTCGCCGGGATCGCACAGCGCATGAAAGACGGCTTCGAGCACCGCCCCCGCCCCCGCCAGCGTCGCGATCGATCCCGGGTCGATCTCGCGTCCCAGGAAGGCGCTCCCGCTGAAGGCGGCCACCGCCCGCCGGAACGGTTCGCTGCCACGCACGTCGTCGTATCCCGCGGCCCGCGCCGGCAAGGGCCTGGCGGCGGAGAGCGCAGGTTCGAGCAGATCCCACACGAGCCGGTTCTCGGCCACGCTCAAGTCGACGAACCCGTCGGGTCGCTCCTCCGACCAACGGTACGGGGCCATCGAGCGCGATACGAGCATGTACTCGGAGAACGGGTTCTCGTCGGCGAGCCGCGACCCGCGAGCGGAGAGAGAGGCCACGACGGGACGATAGGGTCGTGTCCATGTCCCCACATGCCGACGTCGGCCTCATCGGACTGGCCGTGATGGGCCAGAACCTCGTCCTCAACCTCGCCGATCACGGCCACCGGGTGGCCGTCTACAACCGCACCACTTCCGTGACCGACGCATTCCTCGCCGGCGAGGCGGCCGGACGACCCATCGAAGGGCACGCGGCGCTCGATTCGTTCGTGGCAGGCATCACCCGCCCGCGCCGCATCATCCTGCTGGTGAAGGCCGGCCCGCCGGTGGACGCGGTGCTGGCGGAACTGACACCGCTGCTCGACGAGGGCGATGTCGTGATCGACGGCGGGAACTCGCTCTACACCGACACGGAGCGGCGAGCGACGGAGCTGGCGGCGCTCGGGTTGCGTTTCGTGGGCGCCGGGATCTCCGGCGGAGAGGACGGAGCTCGCAACGGCCCTTCGATCATGCCGGGGGGCGACCCGTCAGCATGGCCGCTCATCGCCGAGCTACTGCAATCGATCGCCGCCAAGGCCGACGACGGGACTCCGTGCTGTGATTGGCTCGGTCCGGGGGGCGCCGGGCACTACGTGAAGATGGTGCACAACGGGATCGAATACGGCGACATGCAGGTCATCGCCGAGGCGTACGCCTTGATGAAGGCATCGGGCATGTCCCACCGCGCGATGAGCGACACCGTGCGCGAGTGGGGTGACGGGGTCCTCGACTCGTTCCTCATCGACATCACCGCCGACATCCTCGCCACGGTCGACGATGACGGATCGCCGCTGCTCGAGAAGATCCTCGATACCGCCGGCCAGAAGGGCACCGGGAAGTGGACGGTCATCTCCTCGCTGGACCTCGGCCAACCCGTTTCGCTGGTGGCCGAGGCCGTGTACGCCAGGATCGTCTCGAGCTTCAAGGACCTGCGCGTGCGGGCGGCCGCCACCCGATCGGTCGTCCTTCCGGCGCCGGATGTGGCGATGGATGACCTGCGTGACGCCCTCTACGCCTCGAAGATCGTCTCCTACGCCCAGGGTTACATGCTCATGCGGGCCGCCGCCAAACAGCACCAGTGGAATTTGAATTACGGCGGCATCGCCCTGATGTGGCGGGGCGGCTGCATCATCCGCAGCCGCTTTCTCGGCAAAATCAAGGAAGCCTTCGAGAAAAAACCAAAACTCACCAACTTGCTCCTCGATCCCTTTTTCAAAAAGGAAATCAAACGCTGCCAGCGCTCCTGGTACTGGAACACCTTGCCGCCCACGCACTGGGCGAGGTCCTTGTCGGGCGTGCA
>CAZCRP010000061.1:0-11739 GCA_964501055.1 uncultured Acidimicrobiaceae bacterium | reverse complement strand
GGCGCGGCGCGGGCAGCCGGCGACGATCTGGTGCTCAGCCATGTCCTCGCCAGCCTGTCGCTGGTGGTCGCGGACCGGGGCGCCGTGGAGCGGGCGGGCGCACTCGCCGCCGAGGCCGTGGAGCGCAGCCGAGGAACGGGCAATGCCTACGCCATGGCCGACGCCCTCCTCGCGGTGGGGGAGATCGGACTCAACCACGGGGACCGGACGGCGGCGCGGACGCGCGTCGAGGAGGCGCTCGAGATCGGGACCCGCGAGGGTTTGGGAGCGGTCACCGCCTGGTCGCTGGCGTATCTGGGCCGGGCCTCGCTGCTCGACGGTGAGATGCAGGCTGCGAAGGTCATCCTCGAGAAGGCGGTCGAGGAATTCGAGCGCGTCGAGATGCCCATGGGCCGGCCGTGGGCCCTGCGCCACGTGGCGCTGATCCAGTGGTGGACGGGAGACGCGATGGCAGCGGAGGCCACCCTGCGACGCGCCCTGGCCGACGCCGTCGTCTACGTGCGACCCGAGGCCCCGCTGCTGGTCGAGGTGTACGGCTGGTTGCTCGCCGGGATCGCGCCCGACCAGGCGGCGATCTTGCTGGGATGCGCCGACGCCCACCTTCGCCAGATGGGACTGGTGCTGCCACCGTTCGAGGCGGGCCATGCCGCTGCCGCCCGCCTCACCATCGGCCATGCTCTCTCGCCGGACACACTGGCCGGTTTGTTCGAGATCGGCGCGCGCCTCGACCTGTCAGACGCCGCCCTGCAGGCGGCGGCCAGGGTGGGCTGAGTCGACCTCAGTCGAGCTGCTTGTAGATCTCCTGGTAGACGGCCTCTTCTTCGGTCGAGATCGTGGCCGACGCGAAGTTCACCCGGGGATTGAGCCCGCGATGGTGGTTGCGGAGCACGGTGACGATGCTCCAGCTGTCGGAGACACCGTCGAGCACGAGACCGGCCAGTTCCCGCGCGACGGAGTCTTGCTCGCGCTGTTTGTCTTGCAGCTGCCCGGTGAGGACAGGCAGCGGATTCAACAGGTACTCGACGAACGCGTCGCGCTCCACTGGATCGTTGGTGTCGAACTCGGTCGCGTAGGCCCGGATCGGCGAGACGCCCCGCTGTTCGGCGGCTTCGCGCATCCGCTCGGCCGGCACCTCGATCTCCCTCCATTCAGGCATGTGGCCTCCTCTTCCCTTGCCAAGCTACCCGCGAGCGACGCCCCTTGGGCGCCCAACCGGGGGCGATAGGCCTCGCGGCATTGGATCCAACCCGACTCCAGACCACCGGCGTGCTTCCCCTGGCGGCCATCCGTAACGTTTCCGTCGCGCCGGTCGGTGAGGCTGCGCGCCGAGAGGAAGCCGATGTGACCGGTCGAGTTCGAACAGTGGCCGTTTGGGGGCTCTTCATCCTCGCCGCCGGTGGATTCGTCGCCGGGGCCATCCTCGACTCTCCTCCACTCGCCACACCGCTCGACATCACGTGGGCGGCGTCGTTCTTCGCGTTCCCGAGCGTCGGTCTCGTCCTCGCCTTGAAGATCCCACGCAACCCGGTCGGGTGGCTGTTCACTCTCGGTCCGGGGTTGGTGTTGTGGGGGGTGGCCCTCGACGAGGCCGGTGTGATGGAGGCGGGCAGTGCGGTGTTCGGGATGGGACTCGTGGCGATCTTCGCCGCGCTCATCCTCTTCCCCGACGGTCGGTACCCCCACCGATGGGTGGCCGTCGCCCATGTGACAATCCTGCTGGGACTCCTCATCGAACCGCGAATCTCCCCGGAGAGCGATGGCGGGGTCTCTCTCGGCGCCAACATGCTGCTCGTCGTGATCACCTTCGCCTATCGAATGATCACCGGAAGCGCCGTCCTACGTCGCCAGATCATGCTGCCCGTGCTGGTGGCTCTCACAGGGGTGACCGGACTTCTGCTGCAGGGCCTCGCCCCCTTCGACCACGAGTGGCTGGGCAATCTCTTGATCATCTGGCTCCTCCTTGGCATACCCTCGGCCATCGCCGTGTCGGTGCTCCGTTACCGGCTGTACGACATCGACCGCCTGGTGTCGAAGACCGTCAGCTACGTGGTGGTGGTGGCGGCGCTGGGAGCTGCCTATGCCGCGCTGGTGGTGGGCCTCCGGATGCTGCTCCCGGTGCACGGCGACCTCCCGGTGGCCGTGTCGACGCTGGCGGTGGCATCGGTATTCGTGCCGCTGGGACGGCGCGTACAACGGGTCGTCGACCGTCGCTTCTTCCGATCCCGCTACAACGCCGGCGTGGTGGTGGCACGGGTCGCCGAGGACCTCCGCGGCAGCCTCGATCTCGCCGAAGTCACCACCAACGTGGCCAGGGTCATCGGCGACGTGTTCGCGCCTCGGTCGGTGGGAGTGTGGGTGGCGCCTGAGCCGTAGCCGCCGGTCGACTGTCGACGACCCCACGGTCACCTTCTCAGCGGGTACGCGGTCTGCCGCCGGACGCCAGCAGCGTCCGAGCCGCGAGGATCAGTCGAGATCGTCGAAGATCCCCGCCAGCCGCGGACTCCCTGCCGTCCGCGGAGGCCAGGCCACGACGAAGTGCTCGCGGCGCAGCGACTCCGCCAGTGCCTTGTCGTCGTCCATCGTGGCGTAGGACCATTGCGTCCTGTGCGCTCGCACCGCCGCCAGTGACCGCGCGACCACTGCTTCGGTGTCGACCTCGATGCCGATCGAGGCGTCGGGGACCCCGCGCAGATGGAACGGCTGGTTGGGGTCCCACTCCCACAGCCCGGCCTCCCGCCGCCGGCGGTTCCAGCGGTCCATCCACGACTGCGGAATCGCGCCGTACAGGAGTCGCTTCATGCCGGCCCCGTTCGCCTTGACCGCCACACGATGGAATGCCTCCGTCGTAGCGGCCGAGACAACGACGTGGTCGGGGTGTCCTGTGACCCCGTCCGGTCCGAATGTGACCACGACGTCAGGGCGCTCCTCGTCCATCACCACCGCGATGCGGTCCACCAGATCCTCGAACGGATGCTCCGACAGTCTGCCGTCCGGGAGCATGAACCACTCGTGGCGGTCGGGCTGACGACCGACCGCCGCCCAGCTCTCCGCAGCCTCCCGACGCCGGGCCATCGCCAGCCCCGCGCGGGTGACGCCGCTGTCGGGCGCGATCTCACCGGCTTCACCGTCGGTGGCGTGGATGAGGATGAAACGCAGCTCCGGGTCGTCTCGGTGGAGCGCCACACTGCGCGCCACGCCGAAGGTGTCATCGTCGGGATGTGCGGCCACGAAGAGCAGGGAAGGCACGGCCGGCATCGTAGAGCCGGGCAGGCTTCGCAGCAGTCCGGCCGGTCACCGCAATTCGGTTTGGGGCGAGGTGAACCGGGGTACATACCGCCCCCACGAAGAGGAGGCAATTTTGGGAATCATCATCTGGCTCATCATCGGGCTGCTGGCCGGGTTCATCGCCCGCGCGGTGGTGCCCGGCCCAGATCCCATGGGTCTGATCGGCACATTGGTCCTGGGACTCATCGGCTCGCTGATCGGCGGACTGGTCGGCAACCTCCTCGCCGGGGGGGACTTCGCGCTGGAGCCCGCCGGAATCATCGGCTCGATCCTCGGAGCGGTGGTCGCGCTGCTCGTGTACCGCATGTTGGGCAGCCGGGCCAGAGTCTGACCGCGACGCCCGAACAGGCAGCCAGGGGGAGCACGGGGCTCCCCCTCCGTCCTCCGCTCTCGAACTGTGTAGGAACCCCCGCGGGTTTAGGCGCCATCTCCGCCGGGTAGCCCCACCCCGAGACCATCGCTGTGGCTCGAACGCCACGCCGACGCCAAGGAGGACAAGAGATGGAATGCGCACACGGTCCGTGTACCTGTGTCGTGGAAGAGTCGGGTGCCTTCTGCAGTCCCGACTGCAGCAACCCGGAGCCAACGGGCGTGGCCTGTCCGTGCGGCCACCCGCAGTGCGCGGCCAGTACTCCTGACCTCGACGAGCCGCTGGTCTGAGCAGGGCCCGTGACCGATCATCCCCCGTCGACCGGCAACTCCACGTCGATGCGTATCTGGTCTGTCGACCGCACGATCGATGTCGACTTGGCCAACCTGGTCATCATCGCGGCGGAGACACGTGAGGCCCATCCGCCTGTGTCAGGCGTGAGATCGGTTCCTCGCCCGACGGCTGTGAGGTGCAAGATGCCGTCGCGGCGTGTCACCTCGATCGATGCCTCGTCGACGCCTGCCGTCGTCACCACCTCATCCCACACGTGATCACATGCCCTATGCACTTCGTCGAGGGATGCAAGCGAAGCGCCTCCGCTGCTGGCGACCGACAGCACGACGCTGCGAGCCACGAATCCCCACTCTGGCCAGGGGGGCAACCGGAGTTCGACCGGAACAGCCATGTGCGTCGCATGGTAGATAGGACTGAAAGGGTGAACGGAGATGGACTCGGCTTCGACGACGAACTCCGACCGCGCGGCGGTGCAATTGAAGTTGCGGCTGAGGGCCGAGCCGCAGAACGCCGCCGTGGCCAGGACATTCGTCGGCTCTGCGTTGCGCACCATCGATCGAGACCCAGTGGTCGTCGATGATCTCCGTCTGGCAGTCTCCGAGCTCTTCGCGGTGCTCGTGGCCGAGCGATGCGGATCGATCGACGTGACACTGATGATTCGCGGCGAGGCGGTCACCGCAGTCCTCGCCGGCACCGCCGAGCTGCCCCCGCTGCCGCCCGCAACGCTCGCCCTGACCCGAGAGCTCACTGGTGGCGCAATCCAAGTCGAGGACTGGCAATGGGTGATCCAGGCACCCCCACACTGACCGAATTCACCTTTCCGGCGCGCGTAGACACGCCGTCCGCTGCCCGGCGCGCCCTGTCGGTGACGAGACTGGACCCGGTGCGGCTCGCCGAAGCCCAGGTGATGGTCACCGAGGTGATCACCAATGCCCTCCAGCACGGCGGGCTCACCGACTCGTGCGAAATCCACATGCGCGTCATCCGCGACCTGACCCGGGTGAGAGTGGCCGTCAGCCATCGCTCGGGCGCCGGCCTCGACACGGTGGACGCCGGGATGGGGTTCACCCTGCTGGCGCGGCTCTCCCGCCGGTGGGAGGTGACATGTCGGGCGGGCGTGCTCGAGGTGTGGTTCGAGGTCCGCTCGCCGGGAACGGGAGAGGCGATTCTCGATCTCACCGACGGAGAGGTCCTGGCGAGAGCGAACACGGACGAAGTCTTCCGGGACGAAGCCGTCCGCAGATTCATGAGCCTGGCCACCGGACTGGCGCACCGGTTCAGGGGCAAGGGGGTAGCGGACGCCGACCTGGAACAGGTGGCGCTCGTCGGCCTTCTGAATGCGATCAACCGTTATGAGCCCGACAGGGGCCCGTTCAAGCCGTTCGCCATCGTCACCATCCAGGGCGTGCTGAAGCGGCAGCTGCGAGACAAGGCCTGGTCGGTGCGCGTGCCGCGGGGACTGCAGGAGCGATCACTGCTCATCGCCAACACGGCCCAATCGCTCTCCCAGTCCCTCGGCCGGGCGGTGACCGCCACGGACATCGCCGCGGAGCTCTCACTCTCCGAGGATGAGGTGGTCGAGGCGATCGCGGCCACCTCCGCCTACCAGTCGCAGTCGATCGATGCCCCCGTCGAGGGCACCGGCCGCACCCTCGCCGAGGCGCTGCATGACCGGGACTGGGCGGCACGCTCCGAGGAATGGGAAGCGCTGGCCGAGGGGATCCAGGCACTGCCGGCCCGTGAACAGGAGCTTCTCTATCTGCGGTTCTACCGTGACCTGACCCAGTCGGAGATCGCCGAGACGATGGGCATCTCGCAGATGCACGTCTCCCGTCTGCTGTCGCGGGCGACCGACCGTTTGCGCCACCTCGTCGAGTAGTCGCTCGGCCACGCTGCCGGCGAACCTCACACCGCCCGAGGGCGGGGAGGCGAGCCTGGCGATCACCCGGCCAACTCGGGTCGGAGTTCTGAGTTCCAAAACTCGACGAAGCCTTCCTGGTCTTCACCGATCTGGTGGAAGTACAAGTGATCGACGCCCGCCTCGATCGCCTCCCGAGCGGCGGCGAGTACGGGCTCGGGGTCAGGCCCGCACGGTGTCTTCTCGGCCACGTCCTCTGGCGAGATCGCCGCGACGGCTTGTTCGAAGTGGAGCATCGTGGGTAGGTCCTGGCCGAGCTGGCCGGGCAGCGAAGAGAAGGCCCAGAGCTCATGGGCGGTCTTGATCGCCTCCGCGCGGTCCTCGCCCCAGCACAGGGTGATCTGGGAGTAGATCGGCCCGCTGCCTCCCTCGTCCTGGTAGGTGGCGATCTCCTCGCCCCCTGCCCCTGTCACCCACAGACCGTCACCGATCTTTGCCGCCAGTCGGGCTGCCTCCGGCCCGAAGGCCGAGACGACGATCGGTACGTCCCGATTCGCCTTGTCGAGTATCCGGGCGTCTTCGACGGTGTAGTGACGGCCGTAGTGGGTCACGGATTCCTCGACCCACAGACGACGTATCACCTCCACCGCCTCCTCGAGCATCTCGGCTCTGACCGGATGCGGCGGCCACCGGTCGCCGAGAATGTGCTCGTTCAGGGCCTCGCCGGTTCCCACCCCCCACACCAGCCGGCCGTCGAGGAGGAGATCGGTGGTGGCGACGGCCTGGGCGAGGATCGCCGGATGGATGCGCACCGTGGGACACGTCACCCCCACCCCCACATCGATGGTCGAGGTCGATGCCGCGATCGCGCCGAGCACCGACCACACGAAGGGGCTGTGACCCTGCGCGCTCACCCAGGCATGGAAGTGATCGGACACCGAGACGAAATCGAAGCCGGCGTCCTCCGCCAGCATCGCGATCTCGACCATACGCGCCGGAGGATGCTCCTCACTCGACACCGTGAGACCCAGCCGGAGCCCGTCGCTGCTCATGAGGCGAGGCTGCTCCTCCACGCCTGGCGCAGCGGCCGGCGCTCGGCTGCGGTCATTCCGCCCCACACCCCGAACGGGGCGTCATGGGCGATGGCATACGCCAGGCAGGCGTCGATCACGGCGCACTCGGCACAGATCGCCTTGGCCGCGAGTTCCTCCAATGGCCCCATCGGGCCCTCGGCGAGAAACACCTCAGAAGGCAAATCCCGGCAGGCGGAGGCGGCCCTCCATCCGTTCAAGGCCTCCCAGATGGCGTCCTCCGCCGACGGAGTTTCCGCTTCCATCACAGGCCACCGGTCGCCGGCGGATGGTTGTCCCAGGCACGGGAATCCGACTTACCGTCGGAAGGGATCTCGCCTCGCCACGCCCCGGTCTCCGCGTCCCGGCTCTCCACGAAATCACAGAACCGCTCGAGGTCGCCCTTGACGCGACTCTCGATGATGCCCAGGGCGTCGCCCACGTTCTCGGCCACCCCCTCCGGCTCGACATCCATGGCCAACTCGACGCGGGTGGTGGCCGGCCCGATGGGCTCGAACGTGACCCGACCGTGGTTTCGGGTGCCCCCGGTGCTGGTCCAGGCGATCACCTCGTCAGGCTGCTGTTCGACGATCTTCGCCTCCCACTCGCGCTCCACGCCACCGATGCTCGCCCGCCACTGCAAGGTGGCGTCATCGAGTTGGCGCACCTCCTCGACGCCTTCCATGAAATGCGGGAACTCCTCGAACTGCGTCCACTGGTTGTAGACGGTGCTGACCGGGCGGTTGACCTCGGCGGTGGCTCTCACGTCAGCCATTGCATCCTCCTCTGTGACTGGAACCCCTCGCGTGTGCGCACCGCCCGTACCCGCCGTTCGGCGCAGGTAAACCCGTTCTGCTCCCTCCCCGGAGTCCGGACCGATCGCGGCTATGATTCGCCCTACCGAACAGTGAGGAAGTCCTGGAAGGTGGAGGTCCCAGCCGTGCCCCACTTGATCGTCGAGGTGGAGGCCGAGAAGTGCTGCGCCCACATTCGACTCGAGGGTGAAGTCGACATCGCCAGCGCGGACCAAGTGCGAGTGGCCACCATCCAGGCGATCGACCTCGAGTCCGTCGAGCACCTGATCGTCGATTGCCGTCAACTCGACTTCCTCGACTCGACGGGCGTGAAGACACTGTTGGAGGCGCACAAGTCCTTCGACGGAAAGATCGCGCTGGTCGGTCCGAAGCGGGTCGTCACGAGGGTGCTCGACGTGACGGGATTGGACGGCATGTTTCCGGTGGCGGCCACCTTCGATGAGGCCAGGCGCGCGCTCCACGACGCCTAGCACGAGACAGAGTCTCTGATCCGGTGCATGGGGCGGTCGGGTATGCGGTTGGCACTGTCGGGGTACTGAGAAAGAGGTCAGGTCGACGACCCGTCGATCGTGACCTCCCACATTGACGGGAGCCGGCGCGCCCCCGGGCGGGGCGTCCTCCTCCCAGCTGTCAGGGGGTTCAAGTCCCTGATGGCGATCGAACACGGACGGCGTATGGCTGGAGATCGATTCATCGAACTGGCACTGGGCGAGGATCGTCACGTGCTCGACGTGCTCTTCCACCACGCCTCCGAAGCGATCACGGTACAGGACCGCGAGGGGAACGTGGTCTACGCCAACCCGAGAGCATTGGCACTCATCGGGGCGCGCTCGCAGGAGGACCTCGACCGCAACGGACCGGAGCTGGTCTCCAACTTCGAGATGGTCGACGAGTCGGGATCGCCGCTCGATCCCAGTGAGCTTCCCGGGCGCAAGGTGCTGGATGGCGGCGTTGCCGTCTCGGAGATGGTGATCGGTTACCGGCGCAAAGGTGCCGATCGAGGAGTGCGGTGGTCGCGAGTCCGCGCCAGTCCGGTGAAGAACGACGCCGGGGAGGTGGTCTGGGCGATCAACTTCTTCCTCGACATCACCGAACACGTCCAGCGCGCCGAATCGGCGCGGATGCTGGCCACCTTCCAGGAGGCGCTCGGTTCGACGTTCGAGGTGGACGCAGTCGCCGGCGCCCTCGCCGACGCCGTCGTCCCCGGACTCGCCGAATGGGTCGGCGTCCACGTGCTCGACGACGCCGGCTACCTACGGTCCGTGGCGATGCGGAATCCGGACAGTGCTCTGGTCGAGACGCTGTTTGCCATCGTCCCGCAGGACATCGTTGCGGTGTCACAAGATCAGTTGCAGGCACGGGTCGTGTCGAGCGGCGAGGCCGAGACCGTGACGATCACCGATGAGGTGCTCGAAGGTGTTGCCGCCGAGGTGGGTCAGGATCTCGCCGATGTACTCCGGGCCCTGGAGGTGCTTTCGGTGGCCTGCCTGCCGCTGTGGGGCACCGACCAGGTGATCGGGACGCTCACGGTGGGGCGCAGCGGCCCGGACACGCGGTTCGGCTCGGCGGATCTGGCCCTCCTCACCGCGATCGCCGACCGAGCCGGCGTGGCGCTGGCAAACGCCCTGCTGTTCGCGCACGAGCACGAGCTGGCCGAAACAGTCGCCCGCGGCCTGCAGCCCAAGGAGATCCCCGACACGCCGGGGTTGACCGTCGGCGTCCGCTACCGACCCCTGGCCCATTTCAGCAAGGTGGGGGGTGACTTCTACGACGTGATCCCTCTCTCCCCGACCCGATGTGTCATCTTCGTCGGCGACATCGAGGGCAAGGGAACCTCCGCGGCCGGAGTGGTGGCCGTCGCGAGACACACCCTCAAGGCGACCATCGCCCTCGATCCGAGCGCCACGACTGTCATCGACCGCCTCAACGCCACGCTGGTCGCCGAAGCGCCACCCCGGCTGTGCACGCTGGCATATCTGCTGGTCGACCGGAACGACGACGGGGTGGAGGTCGAAGTCTCGCTGGCAGGTCATCCCAAGCCACTGGTGCTGCGAACCGACGGATCGGTCGACGAGATCGGTGACCCTTCACCTCCTGCGGGGGTGTTCGACCACATCGAACCGGTCCCCTTCCGACTGGAGATGACACGGGGCGACGTCTTGGTGGCCTACACCGACGGCTTGCTTGCACACCACGACTCTTCCGTCGAAGTGCTGAAGACCCGACTGCGCCGCACCAGTTCCGACTCGATCGAAGAACTCCTCGACGACTTGATGGCGACGGTGGAAGGAGACGACACCGGCCGCAATGACGACGTGGTCGTGGTGGCGTTCCGGATCGACTGAGGGCGGCACGTGGAGAGATCCCCGGCGGCTAACCTGCGGCCGTTCAAGAGGTGAGTTGCGATGGACATCCAGGACACGCTGGTCATGACTGCGTCCCACGAGGCCAACGGCTCGGTGAGTCTCGTCGTGGAAGGTGAGATCGATTTCGGCAACGTGGCGCAACTGCGGGCCGAATTGTCCCAACTCATCCGTGCCGATGCGGCCGACCTGACTATCGATCTGGCCGGTGTCCCCTTCTTGGATTCCACCGCCATCGGAGTGCTCATCCAGGCGAAGAAGCGCCTTCTCGAACAGGGAGGCGACCTGCGGATCGTCGACGCCCAACCTCGTGTCCGCCGCATCTTCGAGGTGGCAGGACTGGTCGACTACCTAGGCGTCTGACGCCTTCCACGGGGTCGGCTCGCGGCCGGCCAGCTGGCGGTCGACCTCGAAGAGATACCAGCGGATGAAGTCCCGTATCCGATCGGAGAGGGGCATGACGAGCAGCTGGCCGTCCGCACAAAACTCCTGTGCCCGCAGGATCTGATTCCAGAGTTCGACCGCCGCTTCGCCGGCCTCCCTCGGCAGCGTCAGCCGTAGGTCGATGTGCGATCGACCCGCAGCCTGGGCCGCTTCCAGTTCCGCATTGGTGGTCTCGTTGAACCCCGAGAAACGGGCGCGGACGTCCTCGACAAAGGTGAGGAGAGAACGCGGAACATCCGAGTCCGCCCCGCCGCTGTCGATGACGGCGAACTCGCGCAGCAGTTCGTCGAACCACAGCCTGCTCTCGTGCCAGAGCCGGACGGGCGCGTTCCTGAGTTCGACCGCGTGGAGTTCTGCCATCGCGATCAGCGAGCCTCCGCCAGGCCGGTTGCAAGGGAGAACCTCACCGTCTTGCGGTTCTCGCCGTAGACCACCCCCCACTCGGTCGCCACCCTGTCGACGAGGTAGAGGCCGCGCCCGGTGGTGGCGCTCTTGTTCTGGCGCCGCAGGACCGGCTGGCCGGAATCGGCGTCTGTGACGGCGATGTGGACAGCGCCAGCCTCCGCCGACACTTCGAGCGTGAGGTCGGTGTTGGCGTGGATGACGGAGTTCGTGACCAGCTCGGTGGCCAACAAGGCCGCATCCTCGATCGTCAGCGGGTCCACCCCGGCGTCGGCGAGGATCCGAGCCACGAATTGCCGCGCCGCGCGCGGACTGGCGGGATCGGGACTCAACTCGAGGCTTGGCATATGCACACCCTACGTGCTGGCGACGTCGACGACGATGGGTCGCACGGCCACCTTCGGTGGTCGCGATCTCCCCCTCGCCACCCGGCCAATAGGCTAACGGCCGACCAAGTCGAATCGCAGTCTTTGCGCCGAACGGGCAGGGCCGTCCCCGCCGGGCTCCCAATGCGTGAAGGCGCCCCGGAGGGCGCCCCCACGCATCAGGTGTGCTCCACGATGGCTCAGGTGATCCAACCGCTCTCTCCATGCACGTTGACGCGCTTGGCGCCGAGGTTGTCGAGGGACGACGCGACGTCGGCGACGGCCTCGTCACGCACTGACACCGTGACCAGCGAGCCACCTTCCTCCACGCCCTCCCGGTAGTAGACGGCGTGCTCGTTGTCGTCGTCCGAGCCGAAGATGGCCCCGGCGGCACCGCCGATCGCCGCGCCCCCGGCGGCACCAGCCGCGGCGGCGCCCAGCGTCCCGAGCAGCGTTCCGGCTGCGAGGAATGG
>CAZCRP010000060.1:0-11868 GCA_964501055.1 uncultured Acidimicrobiaceae bacterium | reverse complement strand
TTGGCCTGCTCAGTTCGTCTAGCATCGCGGCAGCCCGCGTACGCGGGGTGGGGATGGAGAGAGGAGTCTGGCATGAGACGATCATTGCTGGTCGCGGTGGTTGCCATGTTCTTCGTGATGGCGAGCGCCGGCGCCGCGTTCGCGGGGGAGATCACGGGGAACGGCAAGAGCCTGAAGAACGACGATGGGACGCTGAACGGTCGTTCCGCGTGCGCCTTCTCAGGGTTGAACGACACGTACACAGGTGACCCCGAAGAGCCCGACGAGGACGGCTTCTTCCGCACCCAGTCATGGGGCCAGCTGTCCAAGGAGACGAAGGAGTTCCTGGGATCCATCGGCCTGCACCCGGGCATGGCATGCAACCCGACTATTGGTGAGCCCGCCCACTAGGGAACGATCCGCCGACATCGAAAGCCCCCCAACGCCGTTGGGGGGCTTTCTTTTGCATCCAGGCCGGTCGCGCCCTGCGCGGCGCCGCAGGCTGCGCACCAGCGGCGGGCGGCGATCCGCTATTGGATGTGGAGTGGTGTGGTGGACGATGGGCGGGGGCTACGCCTGGTGTGGATCTCCCCGGGTCGGCGCCTGGCGGAGGAAGGTGCGTCGTCGGGGTGGGGAGTGGGGGTCGATGCGGCGTCCTTGTTGGTGGATGACGACGTGGTGGTGGTACCAGCAGAGGGTGATGAGGTTGTCGGGGTGGTGGCTGCCTTCATGGGAGAAGGGGGTGAGGTGGTGGGGTTGGAGGCGGCTGCGGGAGTGACAGCCGGCGATGACGCATTGGTGGCCGTCGCGTTGCAGCACCCAGTGGCGGATGGCGGGTGGGATGGCCCGCTGTGAGGGGGTGGTGGAAACGGTGCGGGTGGGCTGGTCGAAGATGGTGAGGCGGATGTTGCCGGCGCACATGATCTCGTTGAGGGTGGCGGGACCGACCCGGGGTCCGGTGACGACGCTGACACCACGTTCCCCGTCCGAGCCGGCGGCGAGGGCGGCGTCGATGAAGATCTCGGCTGTCAGGTGGTGGCCGCCGACGTCGCCCGAGAGCCATTCGGATGCCACCGACACCAGACCGTCGGCTCGGTCCTGGGCGGCGGTGGTGTCTGGGTTGTTGGGGAGGTTGTCGACGGCGGTGTGGATGGCCTTTTCCACTACCCGGCCGTCCACCCCGGTGAGCTGTCCCCACAGTTTCCAGATGGTGTCGTCGAGCGACGGCTGGATGTGCAGGTAGCGGTGGGCGAAACCATCGGTCTCTGCGGCGGTGTCGATCCGTCGATGCTGGGCGGTGAGTTGGCGCAGACCGGGCAGGTCATAGCCGGTGGAAGCGTCGATCGTGTCCTGGTCGGCGCCCGACTGGATGAGTTTGAGGGTGGCGGCGGTCCGATCGATGCTCGCCCCGTGGTCCAACCTGCCGTCGATGCGTTCGTCGTAGGAGCGGGCGAGGGAAAGCAGCGTGCGGGCAGTGTGCAACTCGACGTCGAGACGGCCCGCCATCCATTCGTCCATGCCCCGGGCGCCATCCACCGCCGCCACCTGGGCACTGTCGAGGGCGCGGATGGCCGGGAGCATGCGGGCGGTCACCCTCGAAATCAGCACCATGCACTCGCTCAGATGCTGTTCCCACTCGTCGATGGGACGCTCGACGGTGTGCGCTTCGAACATGACAGCAACATATCCGGCGGGTGTGACAGAAACCCGGTCCACGCCAAGACGCTGCGAGGCTCTGTGCCCGGTCCCGTGTGCACGACCCCAACCGGGACGAACACAAAGGTCAGGGCCCCCGCAGGGGCCCTTTAGGAGTGCGAGTCCGCCTGTAAGCCGGATTCTGTCCGGAGCTGGGCTCCGGGGCGATCATCCATCTGGGGCCGACATTGCTGCCGACCTCGGTGCGGTCTACCCGGGACTCGTTCGGCGGGCCGCCGGCGTCCCTGTCTGACCTTGCTCCGGGTGGGGTTTGCAGAGCCATCCCGGTCGCCCGGGATGCTGGTGGGCTCTTACTCCACCGTTTCACCCTTGCCTGTGCCCAGTGCACCGGGCCATCGGCGGTCTGCTCTCTGTTGCACTTTCCGTCGGGTCACCCCGCCTGGGAGTTACCCAGCACCCTGCCCTGTGGAGTCCGGACTTTCCTCGACATCGCTGCCGCGATCGCCCGGCGGACTCGCAGGGGGAACGCTACCCGACCCAGCGAGATTCCCCTGCCCGGACTACGCGGCAGGCTGCGAGTCGTCGAACAGCCACACTCCGATCCTCTCGGGGGCGAAGACCTCGGTCACGACAGTCGTGGCCCGGAGCGTGACATCCGCCAGGTCCAGGCTGCCGCGGAGGTCTTCTGCCACTCTCGCCACGACCCGTCCCGCGTCGTCGCGCGACCGAAAGAATCGACGATCGACTTGGCGCTGAAGGAGGCGCGGATGCGCAGTGTGCGGACAGCGCTTGTTCGCCACGCGAACCGTGTCAGCGGCGGGAGTCCCGCTGTGAACCGGTGAGGACACTGTCCGGTTCGTACAACATGCAGACGACTTCCCTGTCGCCATTCGACCACGATCCCTCGGTGGGCGTCAGGTACTCGACCCACAGTGCGGAGGTCTCGTAGCTGCGACCCACGTACGGCGCGAAGTGACTGAGGCAGCCTGACTCCGCCTGGCTGGTGACGGCTGCATCGTTGTAGGCAGCAAGGGAGACATCGAACACGGCGTACACCTCGTATCCGTGCGACTCGTTGCAGTCCCGCAGGTCCACCTTGTCGATCTCTCCCACCACGTCGGGCTTGTCGAGACAGTCACCGACTTCGAGAGAGAAGATGTTCCCCTGGAAGCAGGCCGACAGCAGCAGCGCGGCGAAGACTGACCAGGCGATCCGGTCGATCATGGGCTGAGCTCCGGGACAGGGAGCGGTCGGTGGCCTCGATTCATGGCGCCCTCCTCGTTGCGGCGTGTCGCCTCCCCATTGTCGGCCGACAGGCGGTCAGACATGAGCCGAGCATTCCCTCATGTTGTGGGACGTGATGGGTCGTCGAGACGGCACGACGTCAGCCCGAGGTCACTCGGATCCGGTGGTGATCGATCAGTCCAATCGGCGTGTGGTGGACGATGGGCGGGGGCTACGCCTGGTGTGGATCTCCCCGGGTCGGCGCCTGGCGGAGGAAGGTGCGTCGTCGGGGTGGGGAGTGGGGGTCGATGCGGCGTCCTTGTTGGTGGATGACGACGTGGTGGTGGTACCAGCAGAGGGTGATGAGGTTGTCGGGGTGGTGGCTGCCTTCATGGGAGAAGGGGGTGAGGTGGTGGGGTTGGAGGCGGCTGCGGGAGTGACAGCCGGCGATGACGCATTGGTGGCCGTCGCGTTGCAGCACCCAGTGGCGGATGGCGGGTGGGATGGCCCGCTGTGAGGGGGTGGTGGAAACGGTGCGGGTGGGCTGGTCGAAGATGGTGAGGCGGATGTTGCCGGCGCACATGATCTCGTTGAGGGTGGCGGGACCGACCCGGGGTCCGGTGACGACGCTGACACCACGTTCCCCGTCCGAGCCGGCGGCGAGGGCGGCGTCGATGAAGATCTCGGCTGTCAGGTGGTGGCCGCCGACGTCGCCCGAGAGCCATTCGGATGCCACCGACACCAGACCGTCGGCTCGGTCCTGGGCGGCGGTGGTGTCTGGGTTGTTGGGGAGGTTGTCGACGGCGGTGTGGATGGCCTTTTCCACTACCCGGCCGTCCACCCCGGTGAGCTGTCCCCACAGTTTCCAGATGGTGTCGTCGAGCGACGGCTGGATGTGCAGGTAGCGGTGGGCGAAACCATCGGTCTCTGCGGCGGTGTCGATCCGTCGATGCTGGGCGGTGAGTTGGCGCAGACCGGGCAGGTCATAGCCGGTGGAAGCGTCGATCGTGTCCTGGTCGGCGCCCGACTGGATGAGTTTGAGGGTGGCGGCGGTCCGATCGATGCTCGCCCCGTGGTCCAACCTGCCGTCGATGCGTTCGTCGTAGGAGCGGGCGAGGGAAAGCAGCGTGCGGGCAGTGTGCAACTCGACGTCGAGACGGCCCGCCATCCATTCGTCCATGCCCCGGGCGCCATCCACCGCCGCCACCTGGGCACTGTCGAGGGCGCGGATGGCCGGGAGCATGCGGGCGGTCACCCTCGAAATCAGCACCATGCACTCGCTCAGATGCTGTTCCCACTCGTCGATGGGACGCTCGACGGTGTGCGCTTCGAACATGACAGCAACATATCCGGCGGGTGTGACAGAAACCCGGTCCACGCCAAGACGCTGCGAGGCTCTGTGCCCGGTCCCGTGTGCACGACCCCAACCGGGACGAACACAAAGGTCAGGGCCCCCGCAGGGGCCCTGAAGTGGAGCGAGTCGTGTTCCCGCTCACGGGCCTTCCACGTCGCCCCATCGGTCGGCCGACCAGTCGTCCGGGAGGCCGCCGGTCGCCTCCAGGTCCGCCCGGTAGGCGTCGAGGTGGCTCATGAGGATCTCGGCATTGTGGCGGTTCAGGACGAGGAACGCCTCGGGCAGGGTCTCGAGTCGACCGAATGACGTGTGGCCGGTCTCGGGGTGGACATAGTCGACTCCCTCGACCCACTCCGGGCGGTGGACGTACAGCCAGGCGAGATAATCCTGGACCGGGAACGCGCCGTCCTCGCCCAGCGCCGAGCTGCCCCAGTCCTCCAGCACCTGTTGGATGACCCCGTCCGCCATCACGAAGGTCCAGGTCTCGGTGAGCTCCCGGTTCATGGCGTCGTAGATGGCGTTGCGATGGGTCCCTTCGCACGTGACGATGCGCGCCGTGAGCTCGCAGCCGACAAGCGTGATCCGGGTGTCGAGCGTGCGCCAGTACTCGGCGAGGTCGGCGTCGATCTGCCACGTTCCCACCCGGGTGTAGGACGCCCCGGGACCGAGAAGGCCTGAGAGATCGGTCTCGCCCGCCGAGACGGCCGCGGCGAATGCGTGGACGGCGGTGATGGGGTCGGTGCCGCCTTCGGCAACCGGCCGGTCGGCGCCACCCGCGTTCAGCCACACCGCCGCCCCGACGGCTGTGACGAGCGTCACGAATGCCGTGGCAGCGATCAGGGGTCCGCGCCAGCGCGGGTGCGCGGCGGGGGCGGCCCGACGCGTGCGGGCCTCGGTCGTCGTATCCATGGTCGCTCTCCGTTCGATCTCGAGGAGAACGTCGTCCTTGGACCACGCTTCCGGCAGCGGCACGCCCGTCCCGTAGGCGTCGATGCCTCTGAGCTGCGTGAGAAGGAGGTCGTCGTTCATCGTTCGTCCCCTCGTCGTGTCGCACGGGGAAGTGCAGCAACGGTGCCCGGTGGGTGGTGCTCGGCTGCCGACCGCAGCCGGTCGAGGGCGCGCGACAGGCGCTTCTTGGCCGCATCCTCGGAACAGCCGACGACGCTGCCGATCTGTGCGAACGTCAGCTCCTCGAAGGCGCGAAGGCGCACGATCTCCTGGTCGGTCGGTGGGAGCGAAGCGAGTGCCTGCACGAGCCGCCGCTCCTCCTCGCGTCTGACCACCAGCGGCTCGAGGCCAGGATCGTTCTGCGACGGCTCGGCGGTCAGTCGCCGTCGCAGCCGCTCGGACCGGCGATGAGATCGCAAGGAGTTCCGGACGACATTCCGCGCGACTCCGTACAGCCAGGGGAGCGCGTCGCCTCCCCGAGGGACCTCATCCGAGCGCCGCCAGGCGATCAGAAACACCTCGGCGACCGCGTCCTTGGCGGCGTCGGCCGGAAGCCGCCGCAGGCAATAGCGTGAGATCGGATCGAACGTGGAGGCGTAGAGGGACCGGAACGCTGCATCGCCACCAGGTGATCTCGTCATCGCTGTCCTCGAACCACGTCCCTCCATGTCCGGTCTGGCCGAGAAGGGACAATCTGTCCCCCAGGGTGATGAGGTGGACATAGCAGTGCACGGATCGACCGATCCGGCACGGGGAAGTCGTGAGGGGAGGCTACCAAGGTGGCCTCCCCTCACGGGGTGCGAGCAAGAACTGGTGGCCCGGTGGACAGATGTGGGGCGTCAATTGTCGAGATATCGACACCTGCGCGGCCGCCTCGCACCCGATAACGGCTCTTTCGGTGAAGTCACACCGGGCCGGTTCCGATCCTAGATGAGCCCGCTCACTTTCGTCGGCCGGCGATCGCCCCTCCCGTGCCGCCCACCACGGCAGCGAGCAGCGCCAACCACAGCACCTGCGAGGTCGGAGCGGGACTGCCTCCGAACAGCGCGATGACGAGCACCAGCCCGGCGATGGCGAGACCGGCCACCGAGCCGTGGAAGCGATGGGCGACCGGGGCCATGGCGCCGGCCGCGTACCCACCCGTGCCCAACCCGACCACGAGGGCGACGGTGAGGCCGGCGAGGGCGGCGTCCTCGAACCCGAACGCGGCCAGCACCGCCCACAGCACCAGCGACAGCACCGTCGCCGTGAGGGCGCCGATGGCGAGACCGACCAGCACGGCCAGGATGCGGAGCGATGCGAGCACAACGGACTTCCTCGTCGCCGGCGAGCGTAGGGACACATCCGCGGTGCTCGACATCGGGCTACCGCCGGGAATCGAGGCTCAGCCCGTGCGACGGCTGAAGATGGCGCTGCGGCGCCAATTGCGGGCGTTGGCCCACAGCCGCGACCGGTCGACCTTGACGATCTCCTGGGTGGGCCTGGTGTCGGCTCCGAGATGGGTGGCGAGCGCCTTGAGGGTGTGACGCCACATCCAGTCCTCGCCCCGGCCGACTCCGAAGAGGAACCCGATGTCCCAGATCGGGTCGCTGGCCCGAATCAGGAGCTGCACCTGGGCGAGCGATCCGGTTTCGGTCGGCACCGCCGAGAACGTGATCCAGCCCGCAAACGGGTGTCCTTCCGGGGTCATGAACGCGAACGAGGTCTCGTCTGCGTAGATCACGACCACGCCGGTGGAGAGCACCTGCATCGAGTCGATGGTCCCCACCTCGCCCGGCTTGATGCCTGCCACCGGCGCGTTGAACGTGTTGATGCGGGGCCAGAACTCGTTGTAGTTGGCCTTCCACGTGTCGATCACGGCGGCCGGCTCGTGGCCGGGGATCTCTATGCGATAGGTCTTCTGCCAGAGGGGGCCGAAGCCTTGCTGCGGCCCAGTCAGCTTCCTGCCTTCCAGATGGCCCGCCGCGCCGGTGATCGCCTCGATCGGTGCCGCCCACGCCCGTTCTTCTTCGCCCATGCCTTCTCTTCCTCCGGTCGTCATGTGCTCATCACATCAGTCCGGCGCTACCACACCGTTACGCCGGCGTTCCGATCTCGTCGATCCATGCTGCGATCGCCGGACAATGCTCTCGGGACGGCCGCGGTCGGCAGTCATGTCTCGTTCGGTGGTGCGAACCGGGCCCCACTCCACTCCGCCGAGGTGACGCCGGCGCCGTCTGCCAGCCACACGCCGACGGAGTCCGGTGCGAACACCTCGTCGACCACCGACTCGGCCCAGCTGGTGACGTCGGCCAGATCGAGGCTGCCGCTCAGCTCCTCGGCCACCCTCGCCACGACTTGCGCCGCGTCGTAGCGGGAGCGGAAGAACCGGCGGTCGACGAACAGCTGCACCCGCCGCGCCAGCGGCAGGAAGGCCACGGCGACGGCGAGGGTCGAGATCGCCACCCGCAGATCGCCTTCCACGGGCACGAAGCTACGCAGGATGACGACCGATGTGACGTAGACGGCGGCGAGGGTTCCGATCGTCACGACATAGGCGATGGTGCGACTCACGAGGCGATCGAGGTCGTACAGCCGGTAGCGCGTGACCGCGACGAGCATCGCAAACGGGATGGTCGTCACACCCGCCGCCACGATGACCGAGAAGAGCGGACCCATGAAGCCATCGACGGCCGAGGCGACCGACGCGCCGAGCCCGAGCGCCACGAGTATGAAGGCGACGATGCCGATCTGGCGACGGCGTATGGGATCGGCGCGGAACGACGCCACCCCCGAGGAGAACATGATGCCGAAGCTGACGAGCTGGAACATGATCCGAGGAAGCTCCGGCGCCCACGCGGGCAGTCCTTCCCACCAATCCGCTTCCCACGGGCTGCGGACCAGCGGCATCCCGCCCCCGCTGTCGAGACTCGGCGAGAAGGGGGCGAGCAGGACGGAAGCGGCGATGACGATCCAGAGGACAGCGGTGGCTCCTCGCGCTCCCCGGAATGCCCACTCGCCGTCGGGAAAGCGCGCCAGGACGGTCACGATGAGTCCCACCGCCACCATCCATCCGGCCGACGCCACCGTGGCCACCAGGCCGTCCCACTCGAACACGAAGCCGAGGTGGAAGGAGACGTCGACGAGGGCCGAGGCTGCTCCTGCTGCCAGCAAGAGCGTTCCGACGGGATGACGGGGGATCGTCCGCACGATCAGTGTCCCGACGACGGCGAAGCCGATGCCCCACACCGCCACCGCGCCAGGGAATCCCCATCCGACCACGCCCAATCCGTCTGCGATCGCCACCGCCCAGGCGCTGAGCACGGACACGACGATCGCCGCCAGGATCCATCTCGCGCCCGTGATCGTCATCGCAGGTCCTCTGCCACCCATACCCGGACCGCCACCGGGGTGAGCACCTCGGATACCACCTGCTCGGTTCGGTCCGTGACCGCCGCGAGGTCGAGACTACCCTGCAACTGGTCTGCGAACCGGGCCACCACCTGGCCTGCGTCGTAGCGAGAGCGGAAGAACCGGCGGTCGACGAATCGCTGCACGCGTCGTGCCAACGGCAGGAACGCGACGGCGACCACCAGCGTGGACACGGCGACGGGAAGGTCGCCTTCCACCGGCAGCAGGCCCCGCATCGTGAGGACCATGACCGCGTAACCCGCACCGAGCAACACGACCACCGCCAGGTAGGAGAGGGTGCGGGACACGATGCGATCGATCTCGTAGAGGCGATAGCGGGTGATGGCGATGGCGATGGCGACAGGAACCCCTATGTAGGCCACGAAGATCGGGTACCACCATGCCTGGTTTCCTGTGATCTCGGCGCCGATCACTCCGACCGGCAGCCATGCCATCAGGATTCCCGCTGCCACCAGCAGCCAGCGGTGTTGCAGCCTGGCGCGTGGGGAAGGGTTGCGGCTGCGGAGGACCAGGTGGGCGGCTGCCAGCAGCACCAGCGCCAGCAGCATGCTCAGGACGAAGGGCGCCTCCACCACCTCGAGCGGGACCACGCCGAGCCCGGTGGGGTTGGCGACGAGCGGACCGTCCACCACGACCCGCACGTGATCGGTGAACAACGCGGCGAGGATGAAAGGGATGCTGGCGTACAACAGGGCGCGTCCTATCCGCTGCTGCCGGGGAGGGCGCCCGGCGAACCCGTCGGGAAACACGACGAACAAGGCGATGAAACTCGGCCAGAACAACCCATACGTCATGACGTGTCCCACCCAGTGCCACCATGCCGGCGGAATGCCGAGTACCGGCTCCACCACCTGCGTTCCCCAGTTGTTGGCCACCAGCACCGCCTGCGCCGACGCGAGTCCGCACAGCAGCCATCCGACCGGATGCCAGTCCCGCCGGAGCAGGAGCACCGCCCCCGTTCCGAGGTAGGCCAGCGCGACCGGGAAGACAAACCAGCTCACCGGGTCGCCGAGCTGGCCGGCGCCCAGCTCCGCCGCGGCGGAAGCGAGCGCCACTCCGACGGCTCCCGTGAGTCCGACCAGTCCCAACCATCCCGTCCAGCGCCGCCGGACTGCGCGCGGCGTCGAAGCGGGAACGGCCGGCGTCACGCCGAGGACAGCGCCTCGGCCGCGTCGGCGTAGACCGGGATCGCCTCGTCGAGTCGCGTCAGGGAGAAGATCTCCCGATAGTGGGCGTCGAGACCGCACGCCACGAGACGCACATTGGACCGTTGGGCGCGGACGAGCGTCGTGACGAGAAGCCCGATGCCGGTGCTGTTCATGTAGCCGAGATCCGAGAAGTCGAGAACCACTGTGGGGTTTCCGGCCGCCTCGGCGAAGGCCTCGGCGAGGGTCGACTCACCGGCCGCGGTCAGGTCGCCGGCCAGCGCGATGACGCCTCCGTCGACCGTCGCCGTCAGTTCGTTGCTCATCTTGCCCCTCCGCTCACGGCGGCCACCGCCGCCTCGTTGTCATCGGAAACGGTCATCACCGAGTCGAGCCGGGTGATCTCGAACACGTGTCGGTAGTGGTCGTCCAGTCCCACCGCCGCCACCGCCGCGCCGGCTCCCTGGGCGGCGCGAACGAGCCGCACGAGCAGCGCCAAGCCGCTCGAGGCGATGAAGCCGGTGTCGGTGAAGTCGAGTACCAGCCCCGAGAACGGGTCGAGCCCGGCTTCGAGTTCCGCGAGCGGGACATCGGCCGCCCGGTCGAGGTCGCCCGTCAGTCGAGCCACCAGGACCTCGCCGTTGGCCTCGGTCGTGATCGTGAGGCTCATGAGCCCTCCTTCCGCATGCGCATGCTGAGAACGTGTCGACCGTCGCTGGTGGAGTCGTCCACCTCGTCGACGAGCTGATCGATCAGGAACCGCCCCCAACCGCGGGGGGATTGGTCCCCGGCGACCTTGGCGGCGATGTCGGGGGTTTCGATGTCGCTGGGCGCCCCGGGACCGTCGTCGGCGACGGACACCGAGACGTACTCCCCGGCGTCGACGACGATGACCTCGACGGGCCGCTCGGCGTCGAAGCCGTTGCCATGTTCGGCGGCGTTCATCACGGCCTCGGCCACGGCCGTACCGAGCTTGCGCGCCCGCGCTTCGTCCATGCCGACTCCCTGGGCAGCCTCCATCACCCGGTCCATCGCGTCACGTTCGACTCCTTCGATGCTGGGGAGCTGGAACTCGAGCAGGGTGGAGCCGAAGGAGGCGGCAGAGTCCGCGGCCGACGCTCGCCGGCGGAGCACGACGATGGTGATGTCGTCTTCCTGGAGCCCGGCGGCGAAGTCGTCGACGTCGTCGACCATCGCCCCGGCCGGGTCGCGGGCGCCGAGGACGACGCTGGCGACCCGCTCGAATCCGTACATCGATCCATCGGCCCCGTGAGCCTCCGCCACGCCGTCGGACGCGATCACCAACAGCCCTTCCGGGGGCACGGTGACGTCGACGACGTCGTAGGTGCTGCCGGGGAGCATCCCCAACGGCATGCCCGTCGCCCGCACCGGGTGGGACTCGGCGGCTGTGACGAGCACCGGCAGAGGGTGTCCGGCGTTGGCGAAGCGCACTTGGTCGCCGTCGACGACGGCGCAGAAGCAGGTGACGAACATGGTCGGCGGAATGTCCTCCACCAGGGCGTCGTTCGTGATGCGGAGAATCTCCCCGGGGTCGTCTGCCCGGTCGGTGGCGGCGCGCAGGGCCGCCCGGCAGGTGGCCATCACCAGCGCGGCAGGGACGCCCTTGTCGGTGACGTCTCCCTCGACGATGACCACTCGTCCGTTGCTCATGGGGATGACGTCGTAGAAGTCCCCACCCACCTCCCGTGCCGGGCGGTAGAACGCGTCGATCTCCCAGCCGGGGAGGTCGGGCAGGTCGCGGGGCAGGAGCGTCTGCTGTATCACCCGTGCCACCCTGAGCTCCTGGTCGATCCGCTCGCGCTCGGCGGCCTGCTCCTCCTGCCGCCTGGCGAGGGCGGCCAGGCGAACTGCCGGCGCGAGCTGAGAGGCGAGGGTCGAAAGCAGGTTGCGATCGTCGGTCGTGTAGTCCTGTTCCGATCGACGCGGCCCGAGGTTGATCGTCCCGAGCAGCCGCCCGTCGGCGACCAGAGGCACCACCAGCACGACACCGGCGGCGCGCAGCGCGTCCGCCGCGGGTGAGTCGAGCGCCAGGTTGGAGAGCTCCACGGGCGCGGCGCGGGACACTAGCAGGGTGGAGGGCGGATCGTGAGGAGGGCGCGGGGGCGCCGGTCCTTGCACGCCCCCTTCGCC
>CAZCRP010000059.1:0-12062 GCA_964501055.1 uncultured Acidimicrobiaceae bacterium | reverse complement strand
TCCGCTGGCGGTGGCGGCGGCGACGGAGGCCGTCGGATGACCTGCGGGCCCGTCTCCCTGATCGGCGGTGGCGAGCACCTCGACGGATGCGTCAGGGCGGATCGCCTGGTCCTCGACCTCGTCGGCTCCCGGAGTCCCCGGGTGGCGATCCTCCCCGTCGCCGCGTCTCGTCGGAGCCGGCCGGCGGTGTCCGCCCTGGGCCGTACCCACTGGCGCCGCCTCGGGGTCGATGCGGCCATCTGCGGGGTGGAGGCCGGTTGGCTCCGACACGACCTCGAGGTCGTCGCCACCGCCGACGTGGTGGTGCTGCCGGGCGGCCATCCCGGGAAGCTGATGCGTGGCCTGGTCATGTCGCCGCTGTTCGACGCCGTTCTCGCCCGCTGGCGGGCGGGGGCGGCGCTGGTCGGGTCGTCGGCCGGGGCGATGTGTCTCTTCGACCGGCGCCTGCGGCTGTACCCACCGAATCCGCTGCAGGTGGCTCCGGGTCTGGGCGTTCTCGGCGGGTTCGTGGTGGCGCCCCATTTCGACCGGTTCCGGGCGGCTCGCTGGGCACATCGGGTCGTGTCCAGGGTGGAGGGCGGTCGGGTGCTCGGCATCGACGAATCGACCGCCCTGATCGGGTCTGCGAACGGGTATCGGGTGGTGGGGTCGGGGGCGGTGACGGTCGTGTCGCCCGGCCGCGCCGTGCGTTTTCCGTCCGGCGCCTTGGTGGGCCTCGACCTGGCGCTCCCAGCCGGGCCGGTGGTGCCCCGGCTGCGGGCGGTGGCGCCGGCGGGGCCAAGGCTTGCCGGGCTGGGGTGGGCGGATGGAAGGCAGGACCCATCTCCCGGATGACGCTCCCGCCGGGTTCGACGAGGAGTGGATCGCCGACACCACAGCAGGCCAGGGATCCGGCACCGGGTACTAGGCGTCACCACGCAGGGCGTGTTCGACGCCGCGCAGGACGGAGCGACACTTGCGCTCGCCGTGTGACGAGCATCACCGACCCAGCAGCGGATCGCTCTCGCCACTCAGTTGCTATGAGACTGAGACATCGGGTTTCCCTCGCGCCCACCGCGGGGGAAGGGTGTGATGGGACGGCGAAGACGGGTCGACACAGCAAGAAGGACCGATGGCCGCCGAGGCAGCCACCGGTACTTCCAACACTCAGCGTTGGATCAGCTCCCCTGAACGATGACCTGCGCGGTGAAGTCGATCTCTCCGGACACAGTCGCGGTTGACCCGATGTACTCGTCACCGAGTTCGAGGAATGCCGCGTCCCGCTTCTTGATGGTGAAGGTCTCCTCGAAAGTGAACGTGCCGGTGCACTCGACCAGCCGACCAACGAAGCCTTGACCCGGGACCACATCTTCGAATTCATCCGGGAACGTGAAGGTCGGTCCGTCTTCGACTTCGATTGTGATGGTGCCTTCCCCGGCGAAATGCTTGATCACCAGCGGCCGACCGTCGGGGCCGAAAGCGGTGACACTGCTGTTGTGCTCGATGAACGTGATGTCGATCGTGCCAAGGGGGGCGTCACACTCGACGTTCGCGACGCCTCCGGTGTTCTTGTTGTCCGGGGCGCCTGCCGCGGGGAGGATTCCAACTCCCAGCAGTGCCAGTGCCACGAACAGGGTGATTGAGGTCCGACGACCCATGGCTACCTCCTTGTGGACGTCCTTGTGTGCTCTGGACGTCACTGCGCGATACCCGCGTCTTGCTTCCTCCAAACCACGCCATCGGTAACCGAGCCCAACCCGCCTCACCGATCTGCGCGGCTACCGGGAACCACACGGGGCCCTGAAATCATCAGGAGCAGGGGAGTGCCGTCCAACTGAGGAAGAGCCAAGACTCTTCTGCCCTGCTGTCTCGACCCCAGCCAGAGCACGATTCCGATAAATCACAGGCGAAGTGCCAGTGACCACGCCGCCGACGCTCTCCTGCCTGCTGGCGCCTGAGCCAAGGCTCGCGAGCCGATCCGCTCGCGTGGAGCAGTGTTTCCACAGTTGATCCGAACTGCCGGCAGCGTTCGTCGGTTGGCAGCCACGTTTCACAGCGGTGAGCCTGGTGCTTGGTCGAGGCGTTCGATTGCCCGCGCTCAGATGGGGTGTTCACCCGATGCGGCGGTCGGCAGGGCCGGATTACCTTGGATGCTGTACGAGCTGAAGGGCGTCGCCATGGGCAGGCTGAAGGTGAGTCGGAAGCACGGGATCGCACGCGCGGGGAGATGCGTCGAACCCGGGAGATGGACGGACCTAAGGGACTCCAGGTCCGGCTTACTCGTGACGGAACCACGATGAAGCCCCGCCCCCTGACCGTGGATGTCGCCGGTGAAGGCGAGCCGTTGGTCCTGATACCGGGTGGCATCACGGGGTGGCTGTCGTGGATCCCCCACCAGGAACGTCTCAGCGACCGATACCGGACCATTCGTGTCCAACCCATCCACAACGAACTGGGCTCAGCCGGCATGACGGGTGACCCCTCCTACACCCGTGAGGTGGCGGTGGAGAGTCTCCTACTCACGGTCGACCGCCTCGAGATCGAACGGGCTCACTTCGCGGGATGGTCGGCTGGGGGAAAGGGGCTGCTCGACTTCGCCATCGCCCACCCCGGCCGGCTGATGTCGATGACCCTGGTCGAGCCGGCGGCGGATTGGGTTCTCGACGCGGTGGGTGAGTCCGACCGGGAACACCAGGAGTCCACCGCCTTTCTCCACTCGTTGGCAGGCAAGGAGGTCTCAGATGACGACCTGGCTCGGGTCCTCTACCTGGCCGGGTTTGTCAGCGATCCGGCTCGGGCCCGATCTGATCCGTATTGGGAACGGGCGTGGCCCCATCGCATGGCCCTCTCCTGGCTGTCGGAGCAGCTGATGGGATCCGACCACTCGCTGGCGGATCTGGCGGCCGTGAAGTCCCCGGTGTTGCTGACCAAAGGCACGGAGACAGGGCACGTGGAGCGAAGGGTCGTCGACCTGCTCGCGCGGCTCCTTCCCAACGCCACGGTGGTCGAATTGGAGGGCAGTCATGCGCACCACATCGAGAGCATCGACCGGTTCCTCGAAGCTCTCGAGGAACATCTCACGGCGTGATCAGTGACCCGGCCCGGTCGTCGAGCCTGAAGCCAGCTTCGACCCCCTTTGCGTCGCCGTCTCCGAAGGGGGACCGAGTCGTCAGGGCGGCCGAGGCGCTGGATGTCTCACTGCAGGTCGCCACAGAGTTGGCATCGGAAGTCATTGCGCCAGTTGGACGCGAGAAGCGACGTCTAGAGGTCGTGACGATCCGGATTCGATTGACGTCTCGCCGACGGGGCAGCGCTGGTGGACCTACCCGAACCCGCTCTTGACGAGCCGATGGAGCAAGCTGCCTCCTTGGGGTGCACCGAGGATGTGCTTCTGGCCGAATTGACAGAACGAAGTGACCAACGTGTACCCCGGGGCACCGCAGGAGATTGCTTCATCAGGAGCATGAGTGAGCACAGATAGGCGGCTCGGTCGGGAGACAGCGCAGATCCGAAGTCGTACGCAATCGGCGCCACGGTGCGTGGCTGGCTCGTGGTTGAGCCATCGCAGCGAGGGTCCTCGAGTTCGTGATCGAGATGAAGCGACCAAGCGGCTTTCGCGAGCCTCGCGGACTGGCCAGCAGCCTTTCTGGCTGTAGGACCGCGGTCGAGCGGGAGGCTCCTGTCCGAGACAGCGGTCCCGAAGTCGGAGTGATCCGACACGCCGACCCAACACCCGATAACTTGCGAGCCTGCCTTTAGCCGCTCTTGAGACGCCTCCGACACGATGGTCCGGCACGACGGAAGGCCGCCATTGACGACATCGACGACGACAGTCGAGCTGCAGTTCTCGATGCTGGGGCCGCTCAGCGTGCAGAGGGATGGCACCGTGCTTTCCCTCGGCGGTCCCAAGCAGCGAGCGGTGCTCGCACTGCTGTTGGTCGAGCCGGGAGCGATAGTTTCGATCGGTCGACTGCTCGACGGTGTGTGGGGCGAAGAGGCGACTGATGCGTCGCGGGCGTCTTTGCACACGTACGTCTCGAACCTGCGCGCTCTCCTCGGCGTGTCGATCGAGCGTGTCGGCGACGGCTACCGGCTCGAGATCGACGAGCGCCAGGTCGACGTGATGGAATTCGCTCGGACCGTGGAAGCCGCTCGGGACGTCCTGAGTACCGATCCCGTGGATGCCGGCGATCGCCTGCGTCAGGCGCTCGAGTTGTGGAAGGGATTCCCGTTCGCCGACCTCGAGGACGTCCCTGGGCTGCAGACCCACATTCACCGGCTGGAGGAGCAGCGGCTCGCCGCCGTCGAGCTGCGAATCGACGCCGACCTCGCCGCAGCGCGGCATGAGCGAATCGTGTCCGAGGTGGGGGCACTGGCAGATGACTACCCGCTGCGTGAGCGGTTCCGCGCCCAGCACATGATCGCCCTGTACCGGTGCGGGCGGCAGTCCGAGGCTCTGCGGGCGTTCCGCCGTACCGAGGAACACCTGGCCGAGGAGCTCGGGATCGAACCGTCGCAGGAGCTGCGAGACCTGGAGTTGGCCATCCTCCAGCAGGACCCCGAGCTTCACCATGGGTCGGGCCGGGCTACCACCCAGCGGCTCGCCTTTCTCGTGACCGACATCGAAGACTCGACAGGCGCATGGGACCGGCACCCCCAGGAAATGGCGGACGCTCTTGCAACCCACGACCGTGAGCTCGGCGCGGCGATCACCGAAGCGGGCGGGGCGCTTTTCAAACACACCGGCGACGGCGTGTTGGCGGCGTTCCCCGACGTCATCTCGGCCATGAAGGCAGCCGAGAGCGCCCAACGGAGATTGGCCGCCGCCGACTGGGGCGAAGTGGGGGAACTCCGGGTGCGAATGGGGATCGACATCGGGGACGCGGAGGCGCGGGGTGGAGACTTCTTCGGGCCCCCGCTGAACCGGGCGTCGCGGCTGACCGCCGCCGCCCACGGCGGTCAGGTAGTCGTGTCGACGGCTGCCCAGACTGAGATCGCCACGGCGGCTCCAGCCGGCGTTCAGGTCCGACATCTCGGTGAGCACGTACTGCGTGGCTTCGCCGCGCCGGAACGGGTGGGTCAGCTCGTGTTCGTCGGGCTGCCGGGCGACTTCCCGGAGCTGCGGGTGGGCTCGGAGATCTCGGGGAACGACATCGCGGTCTCGCTTCCCGGGTACGAGTTGAGAGAACAGATCGGTGAGGGTGCATTCGGTGTCATCTACCGGGCGTATCAGCCGACCGTTGGTCGAGAGGTCGCCGTGAAGGTGATCCGTCCCCACCTGGCGAGTCATCCTTCCTTCATCCACCGGTTCGAGGCGGAGGCCCGCACGATCGCCCGCCTCGCCCATCCCCGGATCGTGCCCTTGATCGATTTCTGGAGGGATACGGCCGGGGCGTATCTCGTCTTGCAGCTGCTCCCGGCAGGCTCGCTCCGAGATGCGATCACCAGTGGGGCCGTCGACCGGCAATTGGCGCGGCGGGTGCTCCATCACATCGGCGAGGCCCTCGACCACGCCCACGCCCATGGGATCGTTCACGGGGACCTGAAGCCGGCCAACATCCTGATCGACGGAGCCGAGAATGCGTATCTGTCGGACTTCGCGATCGAAGCCCGCCTTCTCGAGCCGCAGGTGGTGGCATCGATGTCGGCCGCTTCCGATTTCCAGGCACCGGAGGAGCCACTCACCGGCCCATCGAGAGCAGCTGACCTCTTCGCCCTCGGGGCCATCGCGAGGGAGCTGATCGACGAGCCGGACCTGGAAGGCGTGCTGGCGCGTGCCACCGCGGCGAGGCCCGATGACCGGTATCCGGACGCCCGCTCCTTCTTGGCGGATCTCTTCGACGTTCTAGGCGAGGACACCGTCATGATCGAGCGCCCGGCTGTCTCCCGCAACCCCTACAAGGGCCTCCGCGCTTTCGACGAGTCCGACGCCGCCGACTTCCACGGTCGCGACGAGCTCGTCGCCACCTTGCTCGCAGCGGTGACCGACCATCGGTTTGTCGCTGTCGTGGGGCCGTCGGGATCGGGCAAGTCTTCGGTGGTACAGGCGGGTCTCCTCCCACGGCTCGACGCCGGCCGGGCTCCCGGATCGCCGTTGCGCCGGATCGTGATGACACCCGGTTCCGATCCATTCGGAGCCCTGGCCGATCGTCTCACGTCGGTTGCGGCGGCACCCATCGACGTCGGGGCTGTGCTCGAAGGACCGGGGATCGGGGACATGGCTGAACGGCTGCTCCCCGACGAGGGTGAGCTGTTGGTGGTCGTCGATCAGTTCGAAGAGCTGTACACCCTTGTCGACGATGAGCAGTCGCGTGGCGCGTTCATTCGCCTGATCGTCGACGCGGTCGAGGCGGCCGACAGCCGGGTGCGCGTGATCGTGACGCTGCGAGCCGACTTCTACGATCGGCCGCTGCAGGAACCTCGGCTCGGCAGGTTGGTGCGGGACGGATTGGTGACGGTTCTCCGTCCCGACCTCGACGAGCTCATCGAGATGATTGCGACGCCCGCCCAAGCGGTGGGTTTGCGCTGGGAACCAGGGCTGCCACACCGGATCGCCCGCGACGTGCTCGACCAGCCGGGCGGGCTACCCCTCCTCCAATACGCCTTGACCGAGTTGGTGGAGCGTCGGGCGGGTGACCTCCTCACGGCCCAGGATTATGCAGAGATCGGCGGCGCGGCCGGGGCGCTGGCGAGAAGGGCCGACGTCGTATTCGACCGCCTCACGCCGACCCAGCAGACCGCGGCTCGCCAGGTGCTGCTCCGGCTCGTGCAGGTCGACGAGGAGTCCGACGACACCCGTCGCCGGGTGCGCCGCAAGGAACTCGAGTCGCTCGGAATCGATGCATCGGACCTCGACGCGATCCTGGGGTCTTTCGTCGCCGAACGTCTGTTGCTCGCTGACCGTGATCCAGTCACCCGTGGGCCCACCGTCGAAGTCGCCCACGAAGCGCTCCTCCGGCAGTGGCCGCGGCTCACCGCCTGGGTCGAGGATCAGCGTGAAGCGCTGATCCTCGGTCGCCGATTCCGTTCTGCCATCTCGGAGTGGGAGACCGCGGGACAGGATGAGGGATATCTGGTCACTGGGCCCCGGCTCGCACCGTTCCTCGAGTGGGCGGAGTCCACGCCGCTCAGCGGCGACGAGCGCCGGTTCTTCGAGGCGTCGCTGCGCCGGGATGCGGAAGAGCGGGCGGCGCGTGAGCGGCGTCGCCGAACACAGCTGTTCGTGCTGGCCGGTGCCGCCGTCGTGGCGGTGTTCTTGGCGGGTTGGGCTTTCGTCGAGCGGGGCCGGGCCGCAGACGAAGCCGAACGTACGGCCATCGAATCGGAGGGGCGACTGGCGGCCCAACAGGAGGCGGAGAGACACCAAGCAGAGGCGGAGACCCAAGCAGCGCTCGCTCTTGCCCAGACCGAACTAGCCGAGCACAACGCCGAGATCGCGCGGTCGCGCGAACTCGCCGCTTCGGCGATCAGCGTTCTCGACGCGGACCCGAGTCTCAGCAAGCTGCTCGCGCTGGCAGCGGCCGACATCGCCGATCCGCCATTGGAGTCCATTTCAGCCCTTCACCGCGCCTTGGCCGCGGACCGGGTCGTCGGTCGTTACGAGTGGCCCGAGGACGTGCCCGCTCCATGGGAGATGTGGGTTCACATCGATCCGGCGGGGGAGCGGCTCGTGGCCGCCGGAGTCGACGGTATCCCGTCTTCGCATCTCGAAGTGGTCGACATCGCCACTGGCGAGGTCTTGTGGACGTGGGGCGTGGACCATCCCGAGGTGTCCATCGACCGTCCGCGGTTCATCGACGGGGGACGTCTCGTCGTGGCCGGGGCGTTGTGGGAGACCCGCTCGAGGGAGGGCACGCCCCCGGATTCTTCCGAACTCGGAGTGTTCGTGTTCGATGCTGAGAGCGGGGAAGTGGTCGACCACTTCGAGACCGGAGTCTGTGGTGCCACCGTGAGAGCGGCGTCCGACACGCACGTGGCCGCTGCCTCGATACAGGAAGACGGCTCAGTCTGTTTCTTCGTGGCTCAGGACGTTGTCTCGCATCCGCTCGAACTGATCGACCTGCAATCGGGGGAACGCGTGGTCATGACCGAATGGTCCCGGCGCGGGAGTGGGCAGGCGACGCTCGACGGTGGTGCCGACTTCAGCGGCGACGGCCGGGTGCTCGTCTTCGACGACGTCGAGCAGGCGCTGGTCGTCGTCGTGGACGTCGCCACGGGCGAACGTGTTGCGGAGCTCGATCTCGCAGAGCCGTCTCAGCGGGACTCGTATGTCCGTCGCCTCGACGGGGACGGTTCGCGCCTCGTGTACGGAACGGACCCGATCCGCGTCGTGGATCTCGATACCGGTGGCACGCTGACGGAGATCGATCCGCCCACAATCGATTCGTACGTCGAGGTCGTCGGCGACACCGTCTTCGTGAACACCATCGACGGCGCGCTTCGGGTGTACGCGCTCGATTCGGGTAGAGAGTCCCTTGTCGTTTCCGGAGCCGGATCGGGGGTCATCTCTTCGACTTCCGATGGGCGACTCGTACTCGTGTCGGACGAAGTCCGGGCGGCCTCGCTCGTGGACGTTTCGACACGGGGAGAGATTCTGGCGGTAGAGACCTGTCCCGGTTTCATGCTGGCACAGAGTCTCATGGTGTCTGGATCCCTGGCGAGTTACATGACCTGGTGCGCGTCCGAGCCCGACAACACCCAGACGTCCTATCTGGTGGATCTCGACTCCGGCGAGGTGCTCATGTCTCTGTGGGGTGGCTTCGGTCAGGAGCAGCCGACATCTCCCGACGGAACCCGCTTCGTCCGTCAGCAGTCGGAAGGAGGAATCTTCTCCCCCGCCCGGGTGTGGGCCGTCGACTCCGGCGAGGTCCTCTTCGAATTGGAGGGGGTCTGCGCGTGGGACGGCGACACGCAGGCACAGTTGCAGGCAGAGAGCGATCCGGACTCCTGCTTCCAGCGCGACGAGCCGCCGTTCGCCTCGGTCCTCCGCTGGTTCGAGTGGTCGCCGGACGGTTCGATGATCGCCGCCGTCGACGGGCGCACGTCAGGCACCGGTGCGGTGCTGGGGGTGTGGGACGGTCACACCGGCGAGATGCTGTTCCACGAGCTCGGCAACACCGAGCTGAGCCACCACAACGATGTGACTTTCACCCCGGACGGCTCTGCGATCGTCGCCTCGTATTGGGGCGCGGCTTTGCGTCGCTTCTCCTCTGAGACCTGGGAGCTGGAGCTCGAGGCTCCGTTGCCGCAGGAGTTGACAGGCTCGCATCGCCCGTTCTTCGTCGGTTACGACGAAGACGGCTCGCATCTGATCATCGCGCTGGGAATCCGGGCGGGATCGGACGCGTCACTCCACTGGCTCGATGCAGAGACCCTTGAACTGGACTTCTCGCTGACGGGAGTTCACGACGCCGGGCTCCGGGCCACCGCGCTCAATGCCGATCGATCGCGGCTGGCAACCGCATCCTCGGCCGGGGTGGTCCGCATTTGGAGCACCGAGGACGGCCGGCTACTCCACGAGGCTCCGGTGGGCAACGAGGTACTCCAAGGGGTGGCCTTTGTCGACGACCACCACGTGGCGGTGACTCCACAGGGCGGGGGACTACAGGTCATCACCACCGACACCGACGAGCTGCTCGATCTCGTTCGCCGATCACTGACCCGCGGTTTCACGCCCATCGAGTGCGACAAGTTCAACTTCGAGGGAGCGTGTCCCACGCTGGAGGAGATGCGTGGAGGCTGATCGCGACCTGGGCAAGCGCCCGAGCGGGCTCTTCGTGAACCGGGCGGATCACGGTCGTCGCAATAGCGCGCGTTCATCAGCGTGGCGCAGTTGCACTTGTCCGGAGAAGCGGGGGAGGGAGAACGGCCCACCGGCGTCCGTGTCGCGACGGGAGGTGGGCGGAGTGTTGGGGCACGCTCAGGCCTGGGATCGCGCCAGGCGACGACGAAGAGAACGTCTAGCCGTGGTCGGTGGATCCTGCAGGGTCGAGGAACAGGCCGAGAAACTCACCGATGGCGCGATGCTGGCCGACCGCGTCACGTATCGGCATGTCGGACTGAATGTGATAGACGTTGCGCCGGCCCTCCTTCTCCTTGGCCACGTAGCCCCCCTTGGACAAGTCCGCCACGATGCCATAGGCGGTGCGCTCGGTGACATCGAGTGCGTCGGCGATGTCTCGCAGTCGTGAGTTGGGTTCGCCGGCGATGAACAGCAGTGCTTGGGCGTGGTTGGTCAGGAACTTCCATGTTGACATAGCGCTTAGTCTAGCAGTCGACTACTAGAAATATATTGCCAGATTCAGTTTGCCAAGATAGGGTGGTTGAGAACTAGCCAAGGTTGCTGCCGTCGTCGCAGCGGCCTCGCTCCTGAAAGGAGCCCGGATGTTCCTCACAGTTCTCATCATCGGTCTGGTCGCGGGGGTCGGTCTCGTCGGGATGTACCGGCGCGGATCACTCCGCCCGCTGTCGTCGCCACGAGCCGGCATGGGGCTCAGACCGGCCCGCGGTATGGGCGTCGCCCTCCTGGCGGTCACAACCGGCGCGTCGCTGTTTCTCGCAATGGGTCCCGCCCAGGCATTGATCGTGCCGACCATCGACTTGGGTACCGCAGCCGACTTCTCGGTGCTGGGCGGTACCACCGTCACGAACTCTGGAGATTCGGTTCTCTCCGGCAGCGTCGGTGTCTCGCCCGGAACCGCAATCACCGGGTTCCCCCCGGGGATCGCGGCGACGATCCAGGCCGGAACGCCGGAGGCGGCGGCTGCTCAGGCCGCCTCGACGGCTGCCTATCTCGATGCGCTGAATCGTCCCCTCAACGAAACCGTCACCGGGGATCTCACCGGTCTCACCCTCGTCGGGGGCGTGTACGCCGGACCGGCCAAATCACCGCTGTTCCTGCCGGGAACACTCACTCTCGACGGAGAGGGCAACCCCAACTCGGTGTTCATCTTCCAGACCGATTCGACGCTCATCACCGGGCCGGGCAGCACGGTGTCGTTGATCAACGGCGCCCAGGCCTGCAACGTCTTCTGGCAGGTGGGCAGCTCCGCCACCCTGGACACAGGATCGACCTTCGTGGGAAACATCCTCGCCCTGACCTCCATCACCGTCGCCGACAGCGTCACCGTGCAAGGCAGGGCACTCGCCCAGAACGGCGAGGTCACACTCCTGAACGACACCTTCACCCAGGTGGGCTGTGACCTGACGCTCGCCACCACCACCACCACGACCACGCTCGCTGACGGCACCACTACCACCACGGAGGCGGGCGATACAACCGGCGGCACGACTGCGACGACCACGCCCACGACCCTCCCGTTCACAGGGCAGAACTCGATCGGGATGCTTGTCGCCGCGATGATGGCGCTCGCACTCGGGGTCGGCATCCTGCGTGTCAGTCGCGGGGTTGTGACAAAGCCGGACTGATCGGCAGCTTCTCGCGAGGGCGAGCAAGATTCTGAGCCGCGCGTGGGTCAGCCCGAGTGCGGTGGAGGGACCCGGTGTTGATCGTGGCGCCCCGTTGGACCGGCGACCTGGGATCAACCCGCAGCAGCCGACTCACCGCCGGCCCAGCGTCACTCGATGAGCCGCACACCTCGTCGATGACACACTGACGATGGCGATACTCAACCGCCGTGGTGCCGCTGCCGACAAGGCCGAGGGCTAGCCCCACGACTTCCCCAGAACAAGGACTGGGGATTGCCCCGATAACGAGTAAGGAACCTGGAAGATCGGACCGCTGGGAGACTGCGAGTGCCGTCCACCGCGTGGACAGCGGGCACCTGCCGCGGCTTCCCAGCCGTAAGCTCGATTGTTCGTGCTTGATCGGTTCGAAGCCGGGGCCGAGTTGGATCGTGTCCGGACGGCGGAGGTGGTCGCCGCGCTGGGTTTTGGCGACCGTTCTGCGCGTTTAGCGTGGCGGGCCATGCACGCCGCCGACAGCCACGATGTGATCCGTGTGCATGGGGCGCGGGTGAACAACCTCAAAGACGTCGACGTCGAAATCCCGAAGCGGCGGCTGACGGTCTTCACCGGCGTCTCCGGCTCGGGCAAGAGCTCGCTGGTGTTCGGCACGATCGCCG